>NZ_JBFAXX010000016.1:0-139565 GCF_040680995.1 Kitasatospora sp. NPDC051914 | reverse complement strand
GCCAGGCGGTCCGCCGCACTGGTTTCGAAGGTAGGGACCCACCACCCACGAAACAAGGTTCGACCACAAACCAGCAGGTCAGGACACCGTTACCGGCCGTATCGATCTTCCGGGGCGACTCCGCCGGGCGCGATTTAGAGCGGATTCCGGCCCGTCGGCGGGCGGCTCCGGTGAGCCGGATCACGCAGATCGGCCGGTGATCCGGGCCACACGGTCGACACGGTGTCGACCGGTCGACCACGGAGCGCCCAACGAAGCCGGACACCGGCCGGCCCATCCTGTGGCCCGGACCACAGCGCCCGGATCGAGCCCCGTCCCGGAGTGCCCGGTCAGCCCTTCGGCCAGGCCAGCCGGACGGCGAAGCAGAGCACCAGCCCGTAGCCGAGCGCGTACGTGACGCGCCTGGTCCGGACGGTCAGCCGCGTCCCGGCGAACGCGCCGGCCGCGGCGAGCAGCTGCTGCCAGACCAGGGAGGCCGCGAACACCGCACAGGCGAAGACGACGGCCACGGCCGTACCTGCGGCCGCCGCACCGCGGGCCGCGGTGAGCGCGGTGAAGTAGAGCGCCGTCGTCGGGTTGACCAGGGTCAGCAGTGCGAAGCGGACGAAGGAGCGCCGGGCCGAGCCGCCCTCGGCCGGTGCGGACGCGGCCCCGGGGGCCGACCCGCCGCGCAGCGACAGCAGGCCGCGGACCGCGATCGCCACCAGCACCGCGGCGGCCACCAGCCGCACCCAACCCTCGCCGCCGCCGAGCAGACCGACCAGCCTCGGACCGACCAGGACGGCGACCGCTGCGTACACGAAGTCCACCAGGGCGACCGCAGTCGCCGCGCTCGCCCCCTGGCGCAGACCGCGGCCGCCCTCCTGCAGCAGCAGGACGCCGACCGCGCCCAGGGGCATCGCCACGCCCAGACCTGCCGCAGCGCCCGCCGCAGCCGTGCTCACCAGGGAATCCGTCATCGCGCCAGGGTGACGGAGCCGGCCGCCCGGCGCGAGCGAGTTTTTCCCGCAGGCCACAACGGGCGCGTCCGGCGGGTGCGGCCCGGTTGCGCGGTCGGCTACTGTCCACCGCACAGCTGCCCGGCGCCTCGTACAGAAATCCGGTGCGATTTTCGTTATCCGGAGCCCGCGGAACGATCTCCCAGTACGACAGCAGCACAGCACGGGGCCGCACACCGGCCCGACCGAGAAGGTGGACCGCCATGGACAGTGACCGCGCAGCACTGCTGGTCGTGCAGGCCCGGGCCGGCGACCAGCGCGCCACGGACGAGCTGATCAGCGGGCACCTGCCTCTGCTCTACAACATCGTCGGCCGGGCACTGGGCGGCCACTCCGACACCGACGACGTCGTGCAGGAGACCCTGCTCAGAGCCATGGACGGCCTGCACGGCCTGCGCGACCCGGCCGGGTTCCGCTCGTGGCTGGTGGCCATCGCGATGAACCAGATCCGCCGGCGCCACCACGAGCGAATACAGGCGGGTGCGGCGGGCGCCGGGCTGAGCGACGCGTACGACGTCGCCGATCCGGGGGCGGACTTCGTCGACCTCACCATCGTCCGGCTCGGCCTGTCCGGGCAGCGCCGCGAGGTGGCCGAAGCGACCCGCTGGCTCGACGAGGCCGACCGCGAGCTGCTCGCCCTGTGGTGGCTGGAGGCGGCCGGCGAGCTGACCCGCGGCGAGCTGGCCTCCGCGCTGGAGCTGCCGCCGCAGCACGCCGCCGTGCGGGTGCAGCGGATGAAGGGCCAGCTGGAGACGGCCCGCGTCGTCGTCCGCGCACTGGCGGTGGCCGACCGGTGCGGGACGCTCTCGGAGCTCACCATGCGCTGGGACGGCGTGCCGAGCGCGCTGTGGCGCAAGCGGATAGCCCGGCACGCCCGCGAGTGCGCGATCTGCTCGCGCCACTGGAGCGGCCTGTTCCCGGCCGAGGGGCTGCTGGCCGGCCTGGCCATGGTGCCGGTGTCGGCGGGCGACCTCGGCGCACTGGGCGCCTACCTCTCACCGGCCGCGGCTCCGCCGGCCCCCGCGCCGTCGACCGGCACCGTGTCGCACCACGGCTCGCTGCCGCGTTCGCACCGGCGGGGCGGTGGCCGCGGCGCGCACCGCGGCGCCAGCGCCCGGCCGAGGATGCCACTGGCGGTCGGCGGCACGGTCGCGGTGACCGCCGCCACGGCCGCGGTCATCGCCGTCGCCATGCCGAGCCCCGGCGGCCGGACGACCGCCGAGCCGCCCGTCCCGTCCGTGCAGGTGCAGGCCGCCCTCTCCAGCGAGGCACCGCCCTCCCCCACGCCCACCCCGTCGCCGACGGCCTCCCCCTCGCCGTCCGCCAGCCCGTCGCCCACCCCCACGCCCACGCCCACCCCGACGACGCCCAAGCCGACGCCGACCCGTTCGAAGAGCGCCAGCCCGGCCCCGACGACGCTCAGCATCAAGCAGCAGGTGGTCCAGCTGGTCAACCAGGAGCGCAGCAAGGTCGGCTGCACCCCGGTGAAGTCCGACGCCAAGCTGGAGCTCGCGGCGCAGCGCCACTCGGACGACATGGCGGCGCGGAACTTCTTCGACCACACCAACCCGGACGGCCAGGGCCCGCAGCCGCGGATCGACGCGGCGGGCTACAAGTGGAGCAGCTGGGGCGAGAACATCGCCGCCGGTCAGCGCGACGCCGCGGACGTGATGAAGAGCTGGATGAACAGCCCCGGACACAAGGCGAACATCCTCAACTGCGGCTTCACCGACCTGGGCGTCGGGGTGCACCTGGGCGAGGGCGGCCCGTGGTGGACGCAGGACTTCGGCTCGGCACCCTGACCGGGCGGGGCCGCCCGACGGGCGGTGCGGGGCGGCCGTGCACAATGGACGGGCAGGTACGCCCAGACACCGGGAGCACGGCAGTGAGCGAGGCAGTCCGCGACGAGAAGAACAAGCGCAGGGCGATGCTGATCCGCGCCTCGATCTACATCGCGGGCACGCATCTGTTCGCCGGCTTCGTGATCCTGCTGTTCACGCTCGGCGGCCGCCACTGAGCAGGGCCGCCCCAGCAGGCGAGTAACGGCCCGGCCCCCGCACGGGGCCGGGCCGTCGGCGCGCCGCGCGGTCGTCAGCCGACCGCGGCGAAGCCGTTCGCCCAGAGGGTGTTGACCCGGCGCTTCTCGGCCGAGTTCGGGTAGGGGTTGGTGCAGGAGGTGCCGGGGCCGCCGCCGGACATCAGCTCGCTGCACGGGCCGGAGTAGTGGTCGGGCAGGCCGAGCACGTGGCCGGTCTCGTGCGCGGTGACCCGGAGCGAGTTGTACTGCCGGTTCTGCGCGTAGTCGAGGAAGATGTAGCCGCGGCCGTGGCCGTCGGTGCTGGCGTAGGAGCCGCGGGAGTCGTTGCCCTCGTAGTAGCGGAAGTCGGCGTTGCTGCCGGAGCGCAGCTGGACGTTGCTCACCGAGCTGTTCCAGATCTGCGCGCTGCGGGAGATCACGGTCGAGAAGGAGGGCGCCCGGCTGGCGTCGTAGGTGACGGTGACGGCCTTGAGGTAGGGGTGGGCGGCCTGCTTGGCCAGCGCCGACTTCATCACGGCCTCGTAGAACGCCTTGTTGCCGGCCTCCTCGGCGGCCGTGCCGGCGTGGGCCGTGCCGGTGTAGCCCTGGAAGCCCTGCTGGACGGCAGGGGCCGCCGAGGCGGGCGTCGCGGCGGTGGCACCGGCGAGGGCGAGGCCGAGGGCAGCGGCGAGCACGGTCATGGAGCGTTTCATGTGGGGGACTCCATTCGCGGGTCCCGGGCCGTGGGGAGGCCGCGGGACACGGTGACGGTTGATGCACCGAGCTTGAGCCAGCGGATCGGGGGCGCGGAGATGCCAACCGGTGATAGCACCGTGCAATACCCCTGGCAGTGAAGATCTTTGACGTTCCGTGAGCAAATCTTGACATGCACTTGGCGGATCGAGGGTGCCTGGTTATGCTCCCGTAGTGGAGCTCGACGTCAGACACCTGCGTGTACTGTGCGCGATCGCGGACACCGGCAGCGTACGGAAGGCCGCCCGCCGGCTCGGCATGACCCAGCCCTCCCTCACCACCCAGCTGCACCGCATCGAACGGGCCATCGGCGGAAGGCTGTTCACCCGCGAGCAGACCGGCAGTCGGCCCACCCCGCTCGGCCACTCGGTGCTCTCCCGGGCCAGACCCGTCATCAGCGGCATGGACGCCCTCCTCGCCGCCGCCCGCGAGGAGGCCGCCGGCACCGGACGGAGACGCCTGCGGATCGGCAGCGTCGGCAGCCGCGCCGTCGCCGCCTGGCTGCGCCGCGTCCACGACCGCCTCCCGGACACCGACACCACCATCCACATCGACATATCGGCCATCGCCCTGCTGCACATGGTCGCCGCCGACCAGTTGGACGTCGCCTTCGTCCACGAGAGCGAGGGCTTCCCGCTGCGGCTGCCGGCCGGCGCCGCACAGCGCGTCCTGATGGCCCGCGAACCGCAGTTCGTCGCCCTGTCCGAGGGGCACCCGGCCGCCGCCCAGTCCGTCGTCCGGCTCGCCGACCTGGCCAAGGACACCTGGATGGTCGACCCCACCGCCGACCACGAATACGCGGCGCTGCGGCGGGTGTTCGCCGAGGCCGGGCTCGACCCGCGGGTCGTCCAGGTCCGCGACAACGCGACCGCCGCCGAACTCGTCGCCTCCGGCGAAGCGGTGCGCCCCTGCCAGCCGACCTCACCGCCCGGGCCGGGCACCGTACTACGACCGGTACAGGGCGACCCGTTCGCCGTACGGCTGCTGCTCACCTGGCGGCCCGGCGCGGTCGGCGGCCAGGTGCTCGACGACCTCTACACCGACCTCCGGCGGGCCTACCTCGACCTGGCCAGCGTCAACCCCGCCTACCGCGCCTGGCTCCGCCGCCACAACCGCTCCCTGCGCCACCTCCTCGCCCCCGCGGGGGCCTGAGAGCCCCTCAGGGGCGCGTGGGGACACCTCCCCGGCCGAACCGTGATTTGCACGGTGGCCCGCATCCGGATTGCGCAGTTCTCCCCCGGCCTTCGGCCGGGAGGTACCCCCACGCGTCCCTATGGGGCTGCCGTCGAGGGCGAGCCGTAGCCGCCTCCGCCGGGGGTTTCGATGACCAGGACGTCGTCGGCGGCGACCTCGGCCGAGTCGCAGCCGGCCAGGTGCTGGACGGTACCGTCGGCGCGTTCGATCCGGTTGGTGCCCAGGGCACCGGGTTCTCCGCCCGCCAGGCCGTACGGGGGGACGCGGCGGTGGCCGGTGAGCAGGCTGACGGTCATCGGCTCGCGGAACCGCACCCGGCGGACGGCCCCGTCGCCACCGCGCCAGCGCCCCGCGCCGCCGCTGCCCGGCCGCACCGCGTACTCCTCCAGCAGCACCGGCAGCCGCCACTCCAGCACCTCCGGGTCGGTGAGGCGGGAGTTGGTCATGTGGGTCTGGACGACGGAGGCGCCGTCGAAGCCGTCCCCCGCTCCGGAGCCCGAGCCGAGGGTCTCGTAGTACTGGTGGCGGCGGTTGCCGAAACTCACGTTGTTCATCGTGCCGGAGCCCTCGGCCTGCACGCCGAGCGCCGCGTACAGGGCGCCGACCAGGGCCTGCGAGGTCTCCACGTTCCCGGCGACCACGGCCGCCGGGTGCTCGGGTGCCAGCATCGACCCGGGCGGCACGACGATCCGCAGCGGGCGCAGGCAGCCGTCGTTGAGCGGGATGTCGTCGGCCACCAGGGTGCGGAAGACGTACAGGACGGCGGCGGTGACCACGGCCGAGGGAGCGTTCAGGTTGCCGGGGAGCTGTGCCGAGCTGCCGGTGAAGTCGACGGTGGCGGTGCGGTGTTCGCGGTCGACGGAGACCCGGACGGCGATCACCGCCCCGGAGTCCGTCTCGTAGCGGTACTCGCCCTCCTCCAGCCGGTCGACCACCCGGCGGACGGCCTCGGCGGCGTTGTCCTGGACGTGCCGCATGTACGCCTGGACGACGTCCCGCCCGAAGTGGTCGATCATCGCGCCGACCTCCTCGACCCCCTTGCGGTTGGCGGCGATCTGGGCGCGCAGGTCGGCGAGGTTGGCGTCCGGGTTGCGCGAGGGGTGGGCCGCGGAGGCGAGCAGCTGCCGCGTCTCGGCCTCGCGCAGCCGGCCGTCCTCGACGAGCAGCCAGTCGTCGAAGAGGACGCCCTCCTCCTCGATCCGGCGGCTGGCGGCCGGCATGGAGCCGGGGGTCAGCCCGCCGATCTCGGCGTGGTGGCCGCGGGAGGCGACGAAGAACAGGATCTCCTCGCCCTCGCCGTCGAAGACCGGGGTGACCACGGTGATGTCCGGCAGGTGCGTGCCCCCGTGGTAGGGGTCGTTGACGGCGTACGCGTCGCCGGGCCGGATCGAGCCGCGACGGCGGCGCAGCACCTCCTTGACGGTGGTGCCCATCGAGCCGAGGTGGACGGGGATGTGCGGGGCGTTGGCGACCAGGTTGCCGTCCGGGTCGAAGAGGGCGCAGGAGAAGTCCAGCCGTTCCTTGATGTTGACCGACTGCGCGGTGGACTCCAGCCGGGCGCCCATCTGTTGGGCGATGGCCATGAAGAGGTTGTTGAAGACCTCCAGCAGCACCGGGTCCGCCTCGGCGGTGGCGTCGGCCTCGGCGGGTGCGGCGGTGCGTTCCATCAGGAGGTGGCCGAGCGGGCCTGCGGCGGCCTGCCAGCCGGTGTCCACCACGGTGGTGGAGCCCGCTTCGGCGATCACCGCCGGCCCGGCCACCGTCTGCCCGGGGTGCAGGAGTTCGCGCCGGAGCAGCGCGGCCTCGTGCCACGTCCCGTCGCTCCACAGCCGGACCTGCTCGGGCTCTCCGGCGGGCTCCTCGCCGGCGGGCGCTTCGCCGGCAGGCCCCTCGTGGGCAGGGTCCTCGCCCCCGGCTGCGCCGAGCGGGGTGAGGTCGGGCTGTTCGGTGAGGCCGGTGGCCTCCACGGCGAGGGACTCGACGACGATCGGACGGTCCATCAGGAAGGAGTAGAGCGCGCGGTGTCCGTCCTCGAAGGCCTCGGTCATGGCCTTCGGCCCGGCGAGTTCCACGGGGACGGCGGTGTCGGTGCCGTCGTAGCGGAGGTGGGCGCGGCAGGTGGTGCGGATGCGGTCGGCGGGCACGCCCTCGGCGAGCAGTTCGTCGCGCGCGGCCCTGGTCAGCTCCTCGGCCAGCGCGTCGATCCGGGGCATCGCGGCGGGTTCCAGCGCGGCTTCCACGGACTGTTCGCGCAGCACGGCGGTGTCGGCGAGCCCGATGCCGAGGGCGGACAGCACGCCGGCCATCGGCGGGACGATCACGGTGCGGATGCCGAGGGCGTCGGCGACCGCGCAGGCGTGCTGGCCGCCCGCGCCGCCGAAAGTGGTCAGCGCGTACCGGGTGACGTCGTGGCCCTGTTGGACGGAGACCCGTTTGACCGCGTTGGCGATGTTGGCGACGGCGATCCGCAGGTAGCCGGCGGCGACCTCCTCGGGGCTGCGGTCGTCCCCGGTGTGTTCGCGGATCTCCGCGCTGCGGTCGGTGAAGGCCTGCCGGACGGCGTCCAGGTCGAGCGGCTGATCACCGTCCGGGCCGAACACCGCGGGGAAGTGGGCGGGTTGGATGCGGCCGAGCATCAGGTTGGCGTCGGTGACGGTGAGCGGGCCGCCGCCGCGGTAGCAGACCGGTCCCGGCACGGCGCCGGCGGAGTCCGGGCCGACCCGGTAGCGGCTGCCGTCGAAGTGCAGCACCGAGCCGCCGCCCGCGGCCACCGTGTGGATGGCCAGCATCGGGGCGCGCAGCCGGACGCCGGCGACCTGGGTGGTGAACACCCGCTCGTAGGCGCCCGCGTAGTGCGACACGTCGGTGGAGGTGCCGCCCATGTCGAAGCCGATCACCCGGTCGTGGCCCGCGAGTTCGGACATCCGGGCCATGCCGACGATGCCGCCGGCCGGGCCGGAGAGCACGGCGTCCTTGCCGCGGAAGTGCCCGGCCTCGGCGAGCCCGCCGTTGGACTGCATGAACATCAGCCGCACCCCGTGCAGCTTGTCCCCGACCTGCTCGACGTAACGGCGCAGCACCGGCGAGAGGTAGGCGTCCAGCACGGTGGTGTCGCCGCGCGGCACCAGCTTCATCAGCGGGCTCACCTCGCTGGAGAGCGACAGGTGCGGAAAGCCCGCGCGCCGGACGGCCGCGCCGACGGCCTGCTCGTGCTCCGGGTGCAGGTGGCTGTGCAGCAGGGCGACAGCGACCGAGCGGATGCCGTCCCGGTGTGCGGCCTCCAGTTGTTCGGCGAGTGCGTCCAGGTCGGGCGGGCGGAGCACGGTGCCGTCGGCGGTGATCCGCTCGTCCACCTCGATCACCCGCTCGTGCAGCAGCTCGGGCAGGAGGATCTCGCGGGCGAAGATGTGCGGGCGGTTCTGGTAGCCGATCCGCAGGGCGTCGCCGAAGCCGCGGGTGACCACCAGGGCGGTGCGCTCGCCGCTGCGGGTCAGCAGGGCGTTGGTGGCGACCGTGGTGCCCATCCGGACGGTGTCGATCGGCACCCCGTCGAGCGGCTCCTCGGGGCCGAGGCCGAGCAGGGTGCGAATGCCCTGCACGGCCGGGTCCCGGTGCCGGCGGTCCTCGGAGAGGACCTTGCAGGTGAGGATGCGGCCGTCCGGCCGCCGGGCGACGACATCGGTGAAGGTGCCCCCGCGGTCCACCCAGAACTGCCAAGCCGGTGCTGCCACGACCGCCTCCCAGCGGGGAACCCGAGCACGTCCAGTCTCCGGCCCGGCCGCCCGGGCCCGCAAACAGTGGATACTGGTCGTAGACATGGGCAGGTCGGTGAGTGGCGATGTCGGCCGTGGTGCTGGGGGTGTGCCGCGAATCCCTTCCGGGTGAGCGGCGGGTGGCGCTCGTGCCGCGCTCGGTGCCGGCCGTCCGCGAGCTGGGTGTGCGCGTGCTGGTCGAGACGGGTGCCGGCGCCGCCGCGGGTTTCCCGGATGCGGCGTACACGGCGGCGGGGGCCGAGATCGTTCCCGCCGGGGAGTTGCCGGCCCGTGCGGACGTCCTGGCCGCGGTGCGCCGGCCGCCCGCGGAGACCGTCGACCGGCTGCACTGGGGACAGCTGCTGCTCTGCCTGCTGCGGGCCGGGCAGGTCCCGCACCTCGTCCGGCGCTGGGCGGACGCCGGGCTCACCCTGATCGGCACCGATCCCCCGCCGCTGCCCGGGATGCCCGGCGCGCCGGCCGGACGGTACGACGCGGGCTGCGGCCAGGCGGCACTGGCCGGGTACAAGGCCGTCCTGCTGGCCGCGGACCGGCTCGGCCGGGAACTGGCCGGCGGCGTTGCCGAACCCGCGCTCGTCCTGGTGCTGGGCGCAGGCCCGGCCGGGCTGCGGGCGATCGACACGGCGCGCCGGCTCGGTGCCACCGTCCACGCGTACGCCGCCGGCCGGGCCGCACAGGCCGCGATCGCCGCCCAGGGCGGCTTCGTACTGCCGCTCGGCTCCTGGGACGTACGGCGGCGCGGGGCCGTGCTGTCGCGCTTCGACGTGGTCATCAGCAGCAGTGAATCGGTGCCCATGCCGATCGACACCGCGGCCGTGCGGTCGCTGCGCCCCGGCTCGGTCGTGGTCGACCTGGCCTGCGACGCCGACGGGCGCACCGTCGAACCGGCCGTTCCCGCCACCGAGCGCACGGTCGGCGGCGTCCTGGTGATCGGCGCCGGCGACCTGGCCTCCGCCGTCCCGGCCACCGCCTCCACGGCCTACGCACGGGCGGTGGCCGACCTGCTGGCCGCCCTCGTGCCGGACGGGCTGCTGGCCGTCGACCCCGCCGACCCCGAACTCGCCGGGCTGCTGATCGCCCACGGCGGCACCGTCGTCGACGATGCCGCCGCCCGCCGGCTGCGGGATGCCACGGCCGCGGCCGGGCTCCCGTGACCGGTCGTCAGTGCGTGTCGGGCGCCGCCTCCTTCGGGGTCAGGCCGCCGACCCGGCCGGAGTGGTCGATGACGTTGCCGTTGCTGCAGTTGTTGACGTGGTCGCCGACCAAGTCGCCCAGGACGGGCACCACGGCCAGCTCCTGGAGGCAGACCGCGGCGGCCGTGAAGTTCCAGAGGTTGGCGGCGTTGACGCCGCCGCCGAAGTTGCTGTCGATGTCGGCCTGCGCGGGGGCAGCCGGGGCGAGGGCGGTGAGGGTGAGCGCGCAGAGCGCGGTGATCTTCTTCATGGGCTGCGCAACGACGCCCCGGGGCGGCCGTCACCGCGCCTGGTCCGTCCGCAGCACGGCCGGCACCCCTGGGGTGGAAACGGTCACTCCGTGTCGGTGAAGAGGTCCGCGTGGCGCGCGGCGGAGCGGGCGAGGTCCGCGCAGCGCCGGTAGTAGCCGCACAGCAGGACGGCGTCGACCAGGTCGGCGCGCTCCGCGGGCGGGTCGGCGGCGAGCAGCCGTCCGTACAGCAGGGCCTGCCGGCGGTCCAGATCGGCGGCGTCGTCCTCCAGGCAGGCGAGGCGTTCGCCGCGGGGCTCGCGCAGGGCTCCGGCGGCCCGGTCCAGCATGGCGAGGGCTAGTGAGGCCGTCGGTCGCAGGACGGCCCGCAGGTCCTCCGGCAGCGGGCCGCGGGAGCGGCGCACCCAGGCGATCTCCCCGATCCGGCGGGCGAGTTCGGCCAGCTGCTGGACGTCCGCGCCCAGGTGGACCTCGGCGAGCAGCGCCCCGGTGCCGCGCGGCTCGGGGTCGTGGCGGGCGAGCAGCGCGGCGGCGTCCTCCTCGATCGCGGACTCCAGCGGCTGCAGGGCCCGCTCGGCCTCGGCCAGGGCGGCGTCCGCCGGACCTTCACCGGCCGGGGCGGGCCCGACGCCGGACGGACCCGGGGTGCCGGGAGCCGCGAGCGCCGCGTCGGATGCGCGGCGTACCGCCTCCACGGCGAGCCCGAGGAGCACCGCCGGCCGGGCGGTCGCCGGTTCGCGGGTGCGCCGGTGCATCGTTCGACTCCTCCCGCCGCGGGCTCCTCCTCCCTCCATCGTGGTCCGGTGCGGCGGCTCGTGCAGCCTTCCCGACCGCGGTGCGGTCCGGGCTCAGTACCCGGGCGGGAGGTCGAGGATGTCGTCGACCGGGCGGCGCGGGGTGGCCGGGCCGGGCGGGCCGTAACCGCAGCGGAGGACGAGCTGCACGTGGCCGGGGCCCTCCTCGGGGTCGCGGAGCAGCGGGCGGGTGTCCGGCCACTCCACCGCCTGGTGGAGGACCGAGAGCCGCAGGCCGTACAGGGTGGCGAGCAGCCAGACCCGTTCCATCGCCTGCCCGGCCCGCAGCCAGTCCGCCGGGCGGTCGCCGTGGGTGGTCAGGGTGGCCAGCTGCGGCAGCGCCTCGAAGCGGGCGGTGGGCGGCTGGGGCAGCGTGGCGGGGCCGGGCGGCCGGCCGGTGAAGCTGCGCATCGGCACCCGGGCGTCGTGGTCCTGCGGGCCGAGGGCCGCGGCCGGGATGCCGTCCACGGCGGGCGCCTCGGGGCGCAGCCAGGAACGGGTCTCGGCCTGCCGAGCCACGTCCGCGGCGATCCGCGCCTCGGCCTCCGCCGTGAGGTCGAGGACGCGCCGCACGCCGGCCTCCTCGAGGACCGCCATCGCCGCGCCCTCCGCCCGGGCTGCGGCGGCGAGTTCGCCGAGCACCGCCTCCGGGACGTCCCGGTTGGTGAACGGCTCGCGGCTGGAGTGCCGCCGGAACAGCGCCGGGTAGAGGTCCCGGCCGAACGGCGGCGGAGCGTCGGCCGGACGGCGAGCCGACAGGTCGACGACGGCCAGCGGGTCACGGCCGGCGCTGCCGGGAGTCATCCGGACCACGGGGTCGCGCCCGAGCTGGACCGCGGCCACCCGCAGGTTGAACAGGGCGGCGCCGACCGAGATGTGCAGCGCCCGGCCGTCCGGGTCGGTGACCGGAACGGCCCGCCGGTAGTCCGCGAACACCTCCAGCCGGCGCAGGTCCGCGCTCGGCCGGAAACGCCACGGCTGGCTGTTGTGCAGGGAAGGAGCGGCGCCGCCGGCGGCGGCCAGAGCGCGCAGCTCGTCCGGGGTGGGGCCTGGCTGGATCATGGTGATCTCTCCTTGCCGCCGGGTTCCGTCGGTACTCCGAGCGTGCGCCTCCGGCGGCCGCCCGGGACAGGGCCCAACGGCCCGGTACCGGCCGCCGGAAGGCCCGTCGACCCGGCCGGGCCGGGCGGCGGCCGGGCAGTACCCGGGCAGGGACGTACGGCGGGCCCGGCGGCCCTGGTCCGGCCGGGGCCGCCCGCGGTCCGCTGGAGGCCGCGGCCCGGCACCCGACGGCGGGCCGGGACCACCGGAGGACACCGTGCCGACCGACACCCGTCGCAGCGCCCCACCGCAACTCCTGCACACCTCGTGCGCCCGGACGATCGCCGTCTCCCCGCTGGCACCCGGCGCCCTTCCCACCGGCGGCGGGCGGGTCGTCCTGCACACCGTTCCCGAGCCGCACGGCACCACCGAGGTCTGGGCCTCCCTGACACCCGCCGAGGCCCGCCGGCTCGCCGCCCTGCTGCTCCACCAGGCCGACGCCGCCGACACCGGCAGCGCGGCCTGACCCGAGCGGCACCGCACCGGGCCCCGGGCGACCGGGGAGTGCCCGATCGGACTTCGGGCCACCCGGGGACGCGGGCCCCTGGGCGGCATGCCCGGCAGCCGTGGTGTCCGGGGGTGGTCGAGGCCTGGTGGTGGGGGGATGCGACGATGGGGGCACTGTGATCGTCTGTCAGCTCCGCCTCCTGCGTGTCGCGGTCTTCGCCACCGTGTGCGTGGCGCTGGCCGCGGCCGGGCACTGTGCCGTCTCCGGCGGCGAGGTGCGGCCGGGAGTGCTCGGGCTCGCGGTCGCGGGGACGGCCGCCGGCACCTGGGTGCCGGCGGGGCGGCGGCGCGGGCTCGGCCCGGTCGCCGCCTGGATGATCACCGCCCAGGCCGCGCTGCACCTGCTGTTCGAACGGACGTCGCCCGCGCCTGCACCACCGTCCGCGGACCTGCTGCGCCTGCTGCTGTGCGTGCACGGCGAGGCCCCGGCCGGGGTCGATCCGGTGCAGCTGGCGCAGGCGGCCGGGCTGGACCCGGCGCTGCTCGGTGCGGCCGGAAGTTCCGCGCACGCGGGGCACCACGCGGCCGCGGCCGGCTCGTCCGGCCTGCTGCACGGCATGTCGGCCGGGATGGTTGCCGCGCACCTGCTGGCGGCGTTCGCCTGCTCGCTGCTGCTGTGGCGCGGGGAGGCCGCGCTGGCCGCGACGGCCGCCGTCCTCCGGACGCTGGCCGATGTCCTCGCGCCGCTGGTGCTGCTGCTCTCGCCGTACCGGCCGGAGGCGCCGCGGGCGGTCCGCCCGGCGGTGCGCAGTGCGCGTCGGCCCCGGCGGCCGGCGCTGGCGCACGCGGTGGTCAGACGGGGTCCGCCGGCGCTGCTGCCGGCCGTCTGAACAGCCCGCCGCCCCCGGGGTCGTCCCCCGCTGCGGCAGCGGGCCGGTTGCCGCTGAGCTCCCGGTGCCGTCCGCCGGGAGGGGCAGTGGCCGGGCCGGCGTGTGCCCCGACCGGCCGGTGCGCTCCGGGAGTGCCGTCGCCGCGGTGAAGTCCGCGGCCGTGCGGCGCGGTTCGGCGCGCCCCGGGGCGGGGTGCCGTCGGCCGGTGACCGTCGGCGGCGCGCCCGTGAGGTGGCGCCGCGCGCTCCTTCCTGCCGTCAGGAACCCTCATGAGAACTCTTGTCCGTCCCGCTCCCGCCCGTCCCGCCCCCGCCCGTCGCGATGCCGAGGCTGCCGAGCAGCTGCCGCGTCCAGTCCTCGGTGGGGCCGGGTGCGGCCCGCGTCAGGGCCTGCAGCCGGTGGGCTGCGGCCAGCCAGTCGGCGCAGTCGGCGCAGTGCGGTCCGCCGTCCGTCGCGGGTGCTTCGCCATCGAGCTGCGCGGACGCCGCCGCGCGGTAGTCGGCACAGGTCATCCGCCCATGCTCCCGCACGGTGCGGTGCGGGCGGTAGCACCGTTCGCACCGGGAGACTGCGCGAGGCGGGCGGTGCGCCGTGGATGACGTCCGACTGACGGAACTCGCCCTGGCGGCGCGGCTCGGCCGGGCGGAGGACGTGGAGGCCTTCGTCCGGGCCACCCAGCGCGACGTGTGGCGGTTCGTGGCGCACCTCGCGGGCACGGATGCCGCGGACGACCTGGCGCAGGAGACGTTCCTGCGGGCGCTGCGCAGCCTGCCCGGCTTCGCGGGGCGTTCCTCCGCCCGGACATGGCTGCTGTCGATCGCCCGGCGGACGGTGGTGGACCGCTACCGCAGCGCCGCCGTCCGTCCTCAGCACGCCGCACTGCCGGACTGGGAGGAGGCCGCGGAGCGCCAACAACCGCGGGCGACCGCCGGGTTCGAGGACGGGATCGCGCTGGGCGACCTGCTGGCACGGGTGCCCGAACAGCGTCGCGAGGCCTTCGTGCTGACCCAGGTGGTCGGGATGAGCTACGGGGAGGCGGCCGCGGTCGCGGGCTGCCCGATCGGCACCGTGCGCTCACGGGTGGCCAGGGCGCGGGAGCAACTGGTGGGCCTGCTGCGGGAGGCAGAGACCGCGGGCGGTGTGCCCGGGATCGAGGTCCCGGCGGGCGCCGCGGGCTGACCTCCCGGGCGTCGGGCGCGCAGCCGGAATTGGTCCGGGTGTTCGGGAACCGCCTGCCGGTTGCGTCCGACTGGTGGGGCGGGCATCGCCGGCCGGCGGTGCCCGCCCCACCCCGGAAGGACCCGCGAATGACCGGCACGGCCGACCCTGCAGCCCCGCCGCAGCAGGACCGCTGGGGTCTGGTGGCGGTGTCGGGGCTGCTGTCGTTCGCCGCGCTGCTGGACATGAATGCGGTCAACCTGGCGCTGCCGTCGATCGCACGGGACCTCGCCGTGCCGGAGCGGACGGCGCAGTGGGCCGCACTCGCCTACCAGCTCCCGGTGGTGGCCCTGTTGCTGCCGGCCGGCCGGTGGCTGGACGGTTTCGGACAGCGTGCCGCGGTGCAGCTGGCGGTGGTCGGCTTCGCGGCCGGCGGAACTGCGGCCGCCCTGGCGCCCGGGGCGGGCTGGCTGATCGCGGCGCGGGCGGGGCAGGGCGTGTTCGGTGCGCTGGTGTTCGTCCTGATGCCGGTGGTGGCCGCGCGGGCGGTCCGACCCGCCCTGCGGGCACGGGCGTTGAGCGTTCCGGCCACGCTCGGCCCACTGGGCGCGGTCTCCGGGCCGGCGCTCGGCGGGCCGCTGCTGGACGCGGTGGGTTGGCGGGCGGTGTTCCTGCCGGCACTGCCCGTCTGCGCGGCCGCGCTGTGGACGGTCCGGAAGGCCGCGCCTCCCGGCCACGGGCCGTACGACGGGCCCGCATCCGAATCGCAGAATTCCCCGCGCCCCGGCTCCGGCACCCGTCTGCCCTCGAAGCCGAGCCCTGGGGCGGCCCTGGTCGATGCCGCGCTCTCCGGCGGCGCGGTGGCGGCGGTGCTGCTGGTGCTGACGCTGTCGCCCGGCCGGTTCGGCCTTGCGGTGCTCCTGATCTCCGCGGCCGTCCTGGCCGCGGTGTGGCTGCGGCGGCCGGCCGGGCGGGCCGCCGCGGCGGTGCTGTCGCCGGTGCACGGCACCGTCACGGCGCTGGCCGCGGGCGTCGCCGGCATGCAGTACCTGCTCGCCCTGCACCTCCAGCGGGACGCCGGGGTGAGTGCGACCGCCACCGGCCTCACCATGCTGTGCTTCCCGCTCGCGATGGGCCTGGCGGGGCAGGCGGGCGGGCGGCTCGCCGGACGACTCGGCACGCGCCGTACGGCCGTTGCGGGCGCTGCGGTGACGGCGGCCGGGCTGCTGCTCCTGCTGGGTGGCTCCGGGGCGCCGGCCGACAGCGCGTGGCGCCTGGCGGTCGCGGGCTGCGGCATGGGCCTGTACGGCGGCCCGGTGCAGGCCCTGGCGCTGCAGTCCGCCCCGCCCGGCCGGCTGGGCTCCGCCGGCTCGGTCGTCCAGCTCGCCCGCAGCCTGGGCTTCGCCGTGGGGCCCGCGCTGGCCACGGCCGCCGCCGCGGCCGGAGGCGTCCGCGGAGGGCTGGCGACGGCGGCGGCCTGCGTCGGCGCCGCCGCCGTCCTGCTCGCCGCCACCGGCCGCAACCATGCCTGATCCCACGTCAGTTCACCGACCGCAAGGACACCTCATGACCGCATCCGGACCCGTCTGCCCGTTCTCCGGGGGCGCCGCCCTGCCCGATCCCGTTCCGCTGTACGGGCGGGAGTTCAAACGGGACCCGTACCCGCTGTACCGCCGGATGCGCGAGGCCGGGCCGGTGCACCGCGTGCGGTTCCCGTCCGGCATCACCGCCTGGCTGGTGACCGGCTACCGGGCCGCCCGGAAGACCCTCTCCGACCCGCGGCTCGGCAAGAACCATGCCCTGGGCAACGCCGATTGGCGCCGGCTCGCCTCGATCATGCCGGAGCCGCAGCACTCCCGGCTGCAGGTGCACCTGCTGCACCAGGACCCGCCCCGGCACACCGCCCTGCGCGCCCTGGTCGCGGACGCCTTCGCGCCGCGCCGGGTGGAGGCGCTCCGCCCCCGTCTGCAGGAGCTCGCCGACGCCCTGGTCGACGAACTCCCCGCCACGGGCGGGGCCGACCTGGTGGCCGGGTTCGCGGCCCGCTACCCGTTCCGGGTGCTGGCCGAGGCCATCGGCCTGCCGCCCGCCCTGGCCGACCGGTTCGACCGGGACTGGGGCAAGGTCGTGCAGCCGGTCGGGCCGCAGGACCCGGGCCGCCCGGCGTACGAGGCACGGCTGCGCGGCCTGGAGGCGTACATCGCCGAGGTGGTCGCCGACCGGCGTGCCGCACAGTACGGCGGCCCGGACGGCCCGGGCCTGCTCGCCCGGCTGGTCGCCGCGCACGACGCGGGCGAACTGACCCGCCCGGAGCTGGACTCGATGGTGTTCCAGCTCCTCGTCGCCGGTCAGGAGCCGGTCACCAACCAGATCTCCACCATGCTGGTGGCCCTGCTACGGCACCCCGGCCAGCTGGAGAGGCTCCGCGCCGAGCCCGCCCTGCTGCCCCGGGCGGTGGAGGAACTGCTGCGCCACGACGGCGCGTTCGAGCTCACCACCTGGCGGTTCTTCGCCACCGACAGCGACCTGCACGGCACCCGTATCCCGGCCGGCGACTCGGTGATCGTCTCGCTGGCCGCCGCGGGCCGCGACGGGACGCAGTTCCCGGACGCCGACGCGCTCGACCTCGGCCGCTCCCCCAACGCCCACCTGGCCTTCGGCCACGGCGTCCACTTCTGCCCGGGCGCGGCGCTCGCCAGGGCCCAGCTGCAGATCGCGCTCGGCACCCTGCTGACCCGGCTGCCCGGGCTGCGGCCGGCCGGCGACCTGGACGACCTGGAGTGGATCCCCGCCGTGCTCGCCCGCGGCACCGGGTCGCTGCCGGTGGCGTACGACCGCCGCCTCTGAGCCCCGATCCGCAAGACCCGCACCGCCCGTCACCGCCTGCACCGCACCGTCCCGTGGAGTCCCGCATGCCGCCCGCCGGCACCCTCACCGCACCCCTCGCCCCGCCCTCGGTCGCCCGCACCAGCGCCGCCGTCCTGGAGCTGATGCTCCCGCACCGCCGTGCCGCGGACGGCGCCGGCAGCCTGCCGGCCGCGGCCTTCCCGGCCCAACTCCGGCGGATCGCCGGCTTCGTGGCCGCCGGGGAGCCCGTCGTCCTCACCCTGCCGGGATTCCCGTGCAAGTCGCCGAGCCCAGCCAAGGTGCTCGGGCACCTGCCGGACGAGGGCGAACGGCTCTCCCTGGCCTTCCTCGACGGGCTGTGCGCCGCGGTGGAGGAGGTCCACCCGCCGGGCGCGCGGATGGTGATCTGCTCGGACGGCCACGTCTTCGGCGACCTCGTCCAGGTACCGGACGCGCACATCGACGCCTACGCCGACGAACTCGCCGCCGTGATCCGCCGCGAGGGCCTGCACCGGCTCTCCCTCTTCGACCTGCGGGACGTCCTCGGCGACCTGCCGTACGACGCCAAACGGGCGCTGGTGCACGAGCGTTACGCGCCCGGCCTGGAGGAGCTGCGGGCCGAGGTCCGCACCGACCCGGACACCCTCGCCCTGTACCGGGGGATCACCCGCTTCCTGCTGGACGACACGGTCGGCTTCACCGGCAGCAGATCCGCGCTGCAGCGCGCCTGCCGCCGCCGCGCGTACGGGGTGGTGCAGCGCAGCCGGGCCTGGGGCGCGCTGATCGAGGAGCACCATCCGCGGGCGGTGCGGCTGTCCATCCATCCGCAGCGGCCGGGCGCGGAGAAGTTCGGTCTGCGGCTGCTCGACGCCGCGGACGCCTGGACCACGCCCTGGCACTCCTGTGTGCTGCTGCGCGCCGACGGCGGACGGGAGTTGGTGCACCGGGCGGTGGCGGAGCGGCGCGGCCGGCCCGTCCTGCGGGACGGCCGCCCCAGCCACTTCGAGGAGTGCTGAGATCCGGGACCCGGTGCGCGGGAAGTGCGCCGGCCAGGGCGCCGTGCACGGCGGGGCGACGTGCACGGCGGTGCCGCAGCCGATGCCCAGCAGGGCATCGCCCACCCGGTACGGCCGCAGGAACGCCCGAAGCCGCGGGATGCGGCGACCGGACCACGTGCGGGCCCGGTCACCCGAGGCCGGCGCGCAGGCCTCGCACGAAGAGCATCAGGGCCGGCTTGCGCCCGCCGCCGCCCGCACGGTGCTCACCGGCCGTCCGCCCCGCGGTGGTCGAAGGCGATCAGCGGATCGCCGGTCAGCGGGTGGTCGACCACCGCCGCGCGGACGCCGAAGACCTCGGCGAGCAGCTCGGGGGTGAGCACCTCGCGCGGCGGCCCGGAGGCCACCACGGCGCCGCGGTGCAGCACGTGCAGCCGGTCGCAGAGCGAGGCCGCGGCGTTGAGGTCGTGCAGCGAGATGAGGGTGGTGCGGCGCCGGGCGCGGAGCAGGGCGAGCAGCTCGATCTGGTGCTGCACGTCGAGGTGGTTGGTCGGCTCGTCCAGCACCAGGACGTCCGGCTGCTGGGCGAACGCCCGGGCGAGCAGGACGCGTTGGCGCTCGCCGCCGGAGAGGGCGGCGAACGGCCGCGCCCCGTGCCCCTGCAGGCCGACCTCGGCGAGGGCGGCGGTGACCAGGGCCCGGTCGGCGGCGGACTCCCCGGCGAAGGCCCGCTGGTAGGGGGAGCGTCCCATGGCGACCATCTCGCGGACGGTGAACTCCGTCTCCGTGCCGCGCTCCTGGGGCAGCGCGGCGATGTGCCGGGCTGCCGTGGCCGCGGTCAGCGACCGGACGTCCCGGCCTGCCAGCAGCACCCGTCCGGCGCGCGGCCGCAGGTGCCGGTACACGGTGCACAGCAGGGTGGACTTGCCGCTGCCGTTCGGCCCGACCAGGCCCGCGATCTCGCCCTCGGCGGCGACCAGCCGGGCTCCGCACAGGACGTCCCGCCCGGCCAGGGCGACGGTCAGGTCCTCGACGTCGATCCTCATCGGTGCTCCCCCCGCCGGTCGAGCAGGTACAGCAGGACGGGTGCGCCGAGCAGGGCGGTGACCACGCCGATCGGCACCTCCTGGGCGGGCAGGGCGGTGCGGGCGAGGGTGTCGACCGCGGTGAGCAGGACGGCGCCGGCGAGTGCGGCGAGCGGCAGCAGCCGCCGGTGGTCCGCGCCGACCAGCAGCCGGCAGACGTGCGGGACGAGCAGGCCGACGAAGCCGATCGCCCCGGAGACGGCGACCATGGTGCCGGTCAGCAGGCTGGTGACGGCGAAGAGTTCGCGGCGCAGCCGGACGGTGTCCACGCCGAGGCCGGCGGCGGTCTCCTCGCCGACGAGCAGGGCGTTCAGGGCGCGGGCGCGGGCCTGCAGGACGATCGCACCGAGCGCCACGGCGGCCGCGGGCAGGGCGAGTTGGCTCCAGGTGGTGCCGCCGAGGCTGCCCATCAGCCAGAACAGCACGCCTCGGGTGCGCTGTTCGTCCCCCGCCTGCAGGACGAGGAAGCTGGTGAAACCGGAGAGGAACTGGCCGATGCCGATGCCGGCCAGCACCAGGCGCAGCGGGGCGAAGCCGCCGCCGCGGCGGGCGAGCGCCCAGACCAGGGCGAAGGCGGTGAGGGCGCCGGCGAACGCGGCGCCGGAGAGGCCGATGCCGAGGCCGGCGCCCGCGCCGAGCACGGTGGCCGCGACGGCGCCCAGGGTGGCGCCGGAGGAGATGCCGAGCAGGTAGGGGTCGGCGAGCGGGTTGCGGACGAGTGCCTGCACGGCGGTGCCGACCAGCCCCAGGCCGGCCCCGACCAGGGCGGCCAACAGGGCGCGTGGGGTGCGCAGTTGCCAGACGATGAGGTCCCGGGTGCCGGGTTCGGGCGGCTGCCCGGACAGGCGCCGGGCGAGGACGGTCCACACCTCGCCGGGCGGGACGTGGACGGCGCCGAGCGAGACGGCGAGGGTGAGCGAGACGGCCAGCGCGAGGGCGAGGACGGCGGCCGCCACGCCGGCCCGGACGGCGGCGCGGCCACCGGCCGCGGGGGTGACGGTGGGGGCCTTCATCTAGCGGCCGTCCACGGCGAGGCCGGGGTGGACGGTTCGGGCGATCTCCCGCACGGTGTCGGCGTTGCGGACACCGGCGATGGTGGTGACCTCGGAGCCGATCCGGACGAAATGCCCCTCGCGGACGGCCCTGAGCCCCTTGGTGGCGGGGAAGTCGCGCAGGAAGGCCTCGGCCTGTTCGTACGCCTTGCGGGTCTCCGCCTCGTTGCCGCGGTTGCGGACGCCGAGCTGGATCCAGTCCGGGTCGGCGGCGACCACGTCCTCCCAGGAGACCGGCTTGAAGGTGCCCTCGCAGCCGGCGAAGACGTTGCGCGCGCCGGCGAGGGTGATGACGGCGTTGGCGACCTGGCGCCCGCAGGCGGCCATCGGCTGCTTGGTGCCGGCGTCGGCGTCGAAGAAGAAGTAGGAGGGCCGGCGGTCGGCGGGGACGGCCGCGAGGGCGGTGCGGACCGCGCCGACGGTGCGCTCCATGCCGGCGACGAGTTCCTCGGCGCGGGCGGCGGTGCCGGTGACGGCGCCGAGCCTGCGGATGTCGGCCTCGACCTCGGCGAGGTCCTGCTGCGGGCCCTTCAGCCGGTCGGCGCAGGCGGTGGAGTGCAGCCGGACGTGCTTGATGCCGGCGGCGGCGAACTCCTGCTCGGTCGGCGCGGCCCCCATGGCCCCGCCCATGGCGCCCATGTCGGCGAAGGTGTCGACGTAGAGGTCGGCGCCGGAGCCGAGGAGCTTCTCCTTGGCGATGACGGTGCGTCCGAGGACGGGGACGGCGGCGGCCCGGTCGGCGAGCGGGGCGGGCACGGTGCCGGCGCCCGGCGGGAAGCCGGTGCCGATCACCCGGTCGCCGGCGCCGAGCTGCAGCAGCATCTCGAGGGCGGCGGCGTTGCTCGTGACGATGCGGCTCGGCGGGGCGTCGAAGACGGTCTCGGCCCCGGCGCAGTCGGCCGTCCTGACGGGGAATCCGCTCGCGGCCGGGGCTGCCGGTGCGGCCGTGCCCGCGGGTGCGGTGCCGCTGCCGCCGGAGCAGGCGGTGGCGAGCAGGGCAAGGGCGGCGGCCAGGCCGTACAGCGTGCGAGAACGCATGGAACTCTCCCGGTGGTCCGTGGTGCTGGGGCCGGCCGCTGCCGGCCCGGAGCAGGTAGTCGGGCGGTGTGCGGCGGCGGTTCCGGCGGTCGGCGAGGAGTTCCGGAGTGCGACGATCCGTAAGGCTTTCCTGACGGAGCGTCGTCAGCCCCCTGTACGCGGGGCCGCAATCATGGTGACATGTACGCGACAAACCGCCGGACGGACAACCCGTCCGGCGGCCGGTGCACGATCGGAAGGACCCGTCTTGATCGTTCGCATGCTCGTCGCCGTCGGCGCCGCCGCCTCACTGGTCACCGCCCCCGGGGCCGCGGCCGCCTCGCCCGCCGGCCCGTGGACCACCCCGCCGCCGCCGGACAAGATCGTGATCAACGTGGCGACGGTCAACGGCTCGGGCTGTCCCGCCGGCACCGCCGCGGTCGCGGTCTCACCCGACAACACGGCCTTCACGATCACCTACAGCCAGTACCTGGCCCAGGTCGGCGTCGGCTCCAAGCCGACCGACTACCGCAAGAACTGCCAGCTCAACCTGAACGTGCACGTGCCGCAGGGCTTCACCTACGCGATCGCCTCCGCCGACTACCGCGGCTTCGCCCACCTGGAGCGCGGCGCCACCGGCCTGCAGAAGGCCAGCTACTACTTCCAGGGCTCCGCGCAGACCACCACCAGCAACCACCGCTTCACCGGACCGGTCGACGACAGCTGGCAGGCCACCGACTCGGTGGACGTCGCCGCCCTGGTGTACGCACCCTGCGGCGAGCAGCGGAACTTCAACATCAACACCGAGCTGCGGGTCAACGCGGGTACCTCGGACCCGAACAAGACCACCAGCTTCATGACGATGGACTCCACCGACGGGGACATCAACACGGTCTACCACCTGGCCTGGAAGACCTGCCCCTGACCCGAGGCGCACCAGCTCCCGCCCGACCCCACCCCGGCCGCCATCGGGGCCGGGCGGGCCCACCGGAACGGCCGCGGACACCGGCCGCCCCGCACCCGGCCCGCACCGCACCCCGTGCGGGGCAGGCCGCCCTCAGGCGGCCGAGCGGCGGCTCTCCGCCGCGGTGACCAGGGCGCCGTGCAGCTCGGCGCGGACGCCCAGCGAGCCGGACAGGATCTCCACCGCCTCGGCGACGGCGGGCTGGGCGTAGCGGTCGACGGACTCGCGGACACCGGCGACCAGCGGGGCACCGGCCTGGCCGAGCTCCCCGCCGATGATGATCGCGGCCGGGTTGAGGCAGTTGACCAGGTCCGCCAGGACGCGGCCGAGGGTGCGCCCCGCATCGGTGATCACCCGGGCGGCCGCCGGGCGGGCGCCCAGCTCGGCCAGCGGCGGGATCTCGGCGGACACCGCCCCGCGGTCGGTGATGGCCAGCACATGGGTGAGCCGGCGCCGGACCTCCTGGACGGAGACGACCGTCTCCAGGCAGCCGCGGTTGCCGCAGCGACACCAATTGGTCGCACCGGGCAGCTGGATGTGCCCGATCTCGCCGGCGAGCCCGAGGGCGCCGCGGTACACCTGGCCGCCGAGGACGAGGCCGCTGCCGACACCGTGCGAGGCCTTGACGTAGATCAGATCGCCGAAGCCGCGCCCGGCGCCCAGGGCGCGCTCGCCGCGGGCACCCATCTCGGCGTCGTTGGCGACGGCCACGGGGATGCCGAGGCGGCGGCCGAGCTCGGCGGCCGGGTCGAGGCCGATCCACTTGGCGAGGACGGTGGGCGACCGGACCGTCCGGGTGCGCAGGTCCATGGCGGCGGGGAGCCCCGCCGCGGCCGCACCGATCGTCCCGGGCTCGCAGCCGGCCTGCCGGACAGCCTCGGCGGCCAGGTCGGCCGCCGTGTCGAGCGCCTGCTCCGGGTGGTCGTCGATGTCGAGGTGGGCGGTGGCCTCCCCCAGGACGGTGCCCTCGCCGGTGCCGACCGCGGCGGTGATGTGCGAGTGCCCCAGGTCGAGGCCGAGGACGAGTCCGGTGTCGCGGCTGAGCGCGACGACCGCGGCGGGCCGCCCGCGCCCGGCCGCGACGGGGGACGGGGCGGGCTGCTCGGTGACGGCACCCTCGGCGCGCAGGTCGGCGACCGCGCTGCTGACGGCGGACCGCGACAGGCCGGTGAGCCGGCCGAGGTCGGCGCGGCTGAGGGCGCCGTACTCTGCGAGGACGGCGAGCAGGGCGGTGCGGGTGCGCAGCCGCCGGGCGGACAGGGCGGCCGACTCGTGGAGGTCGCTCATACAAGCACCGTACCGGGGTCACCCCGCATTTATCCGCCGAACGGAATATTTACTGCACATCTCGTCCTCTTGACGGACATATTTCACCCCCATACGGTGATACGAACCGCACAAAGGTCCCGAACGCCACGGAGCTCCAACGCCCGTCACGTCCGCACGGGAGAGGAAGCACGCCGATGACCAAGAGGTCCAGGCCGGCCGCGCCGCATCTGTTCCGCTGGCGTGTGGAGATTCCGCACGACTCCGGTGACACCGGGCCGGACGGCACGCCCGACGGCGGCGTCCACCTCTTCATCGTCGACGCGCACGAGGCCGAGCACGCACTCGCCGAGGCGCTCGCCCGGGCCGAGTCCGAGGACGCCCGCCGGCACCGCCGGCACACCCCGCTCGCGATCGACCTGCACCGGGTCTCCGTGGTCAAGCTCTGCCACGTCGCCTGACCCGGCCGACCGGGCCCCCACCGGGCTCGACCAGCAGGTGGGCCAGTGCCAGCGCCGCCAGCGGCACCGCGCAGAGCACTGCCAGCACCCCCTGCGTGCCGTGGTCCTGCGCGACCGCACCCAGCAGCGGCGCACTCAGCCCGCCCGCACTCAGCGCCAGCCCGAGGGTGACCCCGGCCGCGGTGCCCGGGCGCCCCGGCAGGTAGTCCTGGCCGAGCTTCACCAGCACCGCGAAGGGCACGTTCAGCGCCAGCCCGGTGAGCACCGCGAAGACCAGCGGGGCGACGGCGCCCGGAGCCAGCCACAGGCCGGCCAGCGCCGGAACGGTGAGCGCCGTACCCAGCCGCACCGCGGCCACCGCGCCGATCCGGTCCGCGATCCGCCCTCCCAGCAGGGTCCCGGCGACGCCGCCGCCCAGGAAGCCCGCCAGCGCCGCCCCCGCCACGGCGTGCGAGGCGTGCAGGTCGCGCAGCCAGTGCAGCTCCAGGAAGGTGCTCACCCCGAAGAAGACGACCGAGCGCACCACCCCCACCCCGGTCAGCACCAGGAACGGCGGCCAGCGGTCCGGCCCCGCCGGAGCCTGTGCCCGGGCCGGCGCTGCCGCCCGCTGCCGCCGCCGGTGGCGCAGCAGCACCCAGCCCGTCAGCAGCGCCGGCGGCACGAACAGCACCGTCGACCGGACTCCCCAGGCCGCCAGCACGGGCGTGGCCAGCACCGGTGCCAGGAAGAAGCCGACACTGCCGCCCGCCGCGAACACGCTCATCGCCGTCGTGCTCCCGCCCGCCGCCTCCCGCGCCGACCGCCCGGCCGCCGGGTGGAACATCGCCACGCCGATCCCCGACAGCAGGACCAGCAGCCAGGCCGCGGCGTACGACTCCACCAGCCCCGACAGACCGAGGCCGACCCCGGCCAGCGCCACCCCCGCGGCGGCGAGCCCGCCGAGCCGCCAGCGGTCGACGGCCAGCCCGATCGCCGGCTGCGGCACCGAACTCCCGATCGTCGCAGCCAGGGTGAGCCCGCCGACGGCGACGTAGTCGTAGCCGCGGTCCAGCGCGAAGTACGGCACCACCGCGGGCACCAGCCCCTGGTAGAAGTCGTCCACGGCGTGGGCGGTGCCCCACAGGCGCATCCGGCGCCAAACACCGCCGGTTCCGTCGCCCCCGGGCCGTGGCGGCGCGTGGGCCGCCGTGCCGGCTGTCCGGCGTGCGCCGTCCTCGAGCGTCATCTGCGCCTCCCCATACGTTCGTTGACGTCACCATCCTGGCCGGAGGGCGGGGGTACGGGCTTCCGATAGTCTGCCGATCCGTGTCGACAACCCGCCAGGATCTGCACGGACCGACCCGCCGCCCGCTGGCCCACCGCGAGCGCATCGACTGGCACTTCCACACCGTCAACCAACTGATCTGTCCCGGCCGGGGCGTGCTGGAGGTGTCGACCGAGCAGGGCAGCTGGGCGGTGCCCGCCCACCGCGGGGTGTGGGTGCCGGCCGGCGTCGCGCACGCCCACCGGGCCCACGGGCCCAGCGAATTGCGCAGCCTCGGCTTCCCCGCCGAGGTCAACCCGCTCGGCCTGACCGAGCCTGCGGTGCTCGCGGTGTCGGCACTGCTGTGGGAGGTGGTCGAGGTCCTCAGCGGGCCTGAGCCGCCGCAGGGCGAACAGGCCGGTGCCCTGGAGCAGGTCGCCCTGGACCAGCTGCGCCGGGCGCCCGCCCTCGGACTGCGGCTGCCCACCCCCGCCGACCCGCGCCTTCGCGACCTGGCCGGCCTGCTCGCCGCGGACCCGGCCGACGGCCGGAGCCTCGCCGAACTGGGCTCGGCCGTCGGGGCGTCCGAGCGCACGCTGAGCCGGCTGTTCCGCCGCGAGACGGGAATGAGCTTCCCGCAGTGGCGGGCACAGCTGCGGCTGCACCACGCACTGACCCTGCTGGCGGCGGGCCGGTCGGTGACCTCGGTGGCGACGGCCTGCGGCTGGTCCTCACCGAGCGCCTTCGTGGAAGCCTTCCGCCGCGCCTTCGGGACCACCCCCGGCCGCCACCAACGCGAGGGCCGCCCCCGGCGATGAGGGGCAACCGTCAAGGGGCGCCGGGGGCAACCGAATCGATCAGCCCCTACGGCTCCTGTTCGTCCTCCTCCTCGCTGCGGGTGCCGACCCGCGCCGCAGCGAGGAAGAGGACGAGGGCGAGGGCGGAGACGAAGCCGAGGCCCAGCAGGACATAACGCGAGGTGATCCCCTCCTTCCGGTCACGAACCCCTTCGGCAGGAAGATCGGCCGACCTGACGGCCGGGCCCGTCCTTTCACCCGTCCGATACCCGGATCACGCGCCGGGTTGCCGTCCGCGGGACGGCGGTTCACCCGTCCGTGCCGGCTGCGGCCGCCTCCTCCCCGACGGCGGTGCGGATGCGGGCGAGGAGGGCGCGCAGCTGTTCGCGTTCGGCGGGCTCGAGGGTGCCGGTGGCGGCGGTGAGGGCCTCGCGGTCCAGTTCCTCGGCCTCGCGGTGGCGACGGATCCCCTCCTCGGTGAGGGTCAGCAGGAAGGCGCGGCGGTCCTCGGGATGGCGCACCCGCTCGACCAGACCGTCCCGCTCCAGGCTGTCGACGATGGTGGTGGTGGTGCGGGGGGCGTTGCCGACGAGTTCGGCGAGATCCCGCATGCGCAGCGGTTCACCGGCGCGGGCGAGTACCCGGAGGGTGCGCAGCCGCGACACGGAGGCGCCGTGCTCGCGGAGCCTGCCGTCCACGAAGGCGCGCAGCCGCTGGGTGGTGGCGAAGAGCTCGTCCACGAGGACGTCGCTGCTGCCGAAGTTGCGCCCGGGGGCCTGTCCCTGTGCTGCCATGCCGTGCCGTCCCCATCCCTTGCGTCTTTATGAGCACCATCATAGTGAGTATGCTCAGTTTCTATGAGCACCCGCCTGAGCCAGCGCCACGTCGTGCCCATCATGACCGTCCTGACCACGTTCATCTGCATCGTCGACGGTGCGATCACCACCGTCGCCCTGCCCAGCATCGCCCGGCAGTTCCACCTGACCCCGGCCGCGCTGACCGGCGTCGTCGTGGTCTACCCGGTCTGCCTGGGCATGATGATCCCCGCGTCCGCCTGGCTCGTGGAGCGCCACGGCGGCCGCCGCATGCTGCTGCTCTCCCTGGGCGCCTTCACCGCGGCCTCCGGTCTGTGCGGGGCCGCCCCGAACCTCACCGCCCTGGTCGCCGCCCGCGCCCTGCAGGGCCTCGCCGCCGGCCTGCTGATGCCGACCTCGCAGGCGCTGCTGTTCCGCACCTTCAGCCAGGCCGAGCAGGTGCGCCTCGCCCGGCTGCTGATCATTCCGCAGCAGATCGCCCCGGCGCTGGCCCCGCTGCTCGGCGGCCTGCTGGTGACCGGCCTGTCCTGGCGCTGGGTGTTCTACGTCAACGTGCCCTTCGGCGCCCTGGCCGTCCTCTTCGGCGTGGCCTTCCTCGCCGAGCACCGGGACCACGCCGCGGGCCGGCTCGACCTGCCCGGCCTGCTGCTCTGCGCCGCCGGCACCGCCACCCTGATGTACGGGGTCTGCACCGGGCCGGAACTCGGCTGGTCGCAGCCGCCGGTGCTGGGTGCACTGGCGGCCGGCGCGGTGCTGCTCACCGTGGCGGTGACCGTCGAACTGCGGGTCGCCGAACCGATTCTGCGGCTGCGGCTGTTCCGCGACCGGCTGTTCCGCGACACCAACCTGATCAGCCTGGTCGGCTACGTGCCCATCATGGGCGCGATGTTCCTCGGCCCGATCTACATCCAGGAGGCCCGCGGCGGTTCGGCGCTGGACAGCGGCAGCACCACCTTCACCGAGGCCTTCGGGGTGCTCCTCACCATGCAGCTGGTCGGCGCGGTGTACTCGAGGGTCGGGCCGCGGGTGATCATCGGCACCGGCATGCTGGGCGTCGCCGGGGTGCTGCTGCTGTTCGCCGCGGCCGACGGGGGGACGAGCCTGTGGGCGTTCCGCGGCTACATGTTCCTGCTCGGCCTGGCGATGGGCGGGGTCTTCGTACCCACCACGATCGCCTCGTTCAGCACCGTCGCCCCGGCGGACGTCGCCCATGCGGCCACTCTCAACACGGTCGTCCGGCAGACCGGCAATGCACTGGCGCCGGCCGTGGTGACCACCGTCCTGGTGCTCGGCGCCGGCGGGCCCGCGCAGGCCCACCCGCCGCTGGAAGCCTACCGGTCGGCCTACCTGGTGCTTGCCGCGATCGCGGTGGCCACCGGCCTGTACGCCTTCACCGTGCCGGACGCCGCAGCCCGGAAGGCCGCCGCCGGCCCGCAGACGGGCAGCGCACCTGCCCACACCCGCGAGAAAGCAGCCGTCGCTGAGGGGTAGTTCACTCAGGGGCGCTGGGGGCACCTCCCGGCCGAAGGCTGGGGGCGGAACTGCGCAATTCGGATGTGGGCCACCGTACAGACCCCGGCTCGGCCCGTGCTGCAGCGACAACCGCATCCGAATTGCGCAGTTCCCCGCGCCCCTTGTGGCGACCCCTCAGTACTCGCCGAGGAAGCGGTCCAGTACTCGTACCCCGAAGGCGAGTCCGGAGGCCGACACCCGTTCGTCCACTCCGTGGAACATCCGCGGGTAGTCGAGTTCCGGGTCGAGCAGCAGCGGTGCGAAGCCGTAGCAGGCGATGCCCAGCCGGTTGAAGGTCTTGGCGTCGGTGCCGCCGGACATCAGGTACGGCACGGGCCGGGCGGCCGGGTCCTCGGCGCGCAGGGCGTCGGCCATCGCGGCGAAGGCCGGGCCGGTGTGATCGGCGGCGACGGCCTCCTCCAGGTTGATGAACTCCCTTGCCACCCGCGGGCCCAGCAGCCGCTCGACGGTCTCCAGGTACTCCTCGCGGGTGCCGGGCAGGAACCGGCCGTCGACCTGGGCGGAGGCGCTGCCGGGGATCACGTTCACCTTCTGCCCGGCCTGCAGCACCGTCGGCACGGCCGAGTTGCGGACGGTGTGCGCGAACAGCCCGCCGGCACGCCCCAGTCGGACGGCCTCCGCCTCCAGTCGCCCCCGGTCGATCACGGTGCCGAGGACGCGCTCGAGTTCGGCGAGCAGCGCCTCCACCGGCGGCGTCAGCCGGGTCGGCCAGGGGTGGGCGGCCAGCCGGGACAGCCCGTGCACCAGGGTGGCGACGGCGTTGTCGGCGCCGCCGCGGGAGCCGTGGCCGGCGGTGCCGGTGGCGGTCAGCCGCATCCACGCGGTGCAGCGCTCGCCCACCGCGACCGGGTAGAGCCGTTGTTGCCCGGCCGGCACCGAGTACCCGCCGGACTCGCCGATCGCCTCGGTCACGCCGTCGAACCACTCGCGGTGCCGGTCCACCGCGAAGCGGGCGCCGTACTCCCCGGTGGACTCCTCGTCGGCCAGGAAGGCCAGCACCAGGTCGCGGCGCGGCCGCCGCCCGCTGCGGGACCAGCCGCGGACCAGCGCCAGCGTCATGGCGAGGGTGCCCTTCATGTCCACCGCCCCGCGGCCCCACAGGCAGCCGTCCGCCTCCTCCCCGGAGAGCGGGTGGTGCGTCCAGTCGGCGGCGTCGAAGGGCACGGTGTCGAGGTGGCCGTGGACGAGCAGCGGCGGCAGCGAGGGGTCGGTGCCGGCGACCCGGGCGAGCACGCTGGTGCGGCGCGGCGCGGACTCCGTGAGCAGCGGGTCGAGCCCGGCCTCGGCGAGCCGGGCGGCGACGTACTCGGCGGCCTCGCGCTCACCGGGGCCGCTGCCGTCGCCCGGGTTGACGGTGTCGATGCGCAGCAGGTCGCGGCAGAGGCCGGCCACCTCGGTGTCGAGCGCCTGCGGGGTCACGGTCACGGGTCCTCCTGTCGTGCACGACCGCTGGTGCGCAGCCGCGGATGCGCGGCCACTGCTGCACGGCCGCGGTCAGCCGTAGTGCTGTTCGGCGGCCGCCCGTGCGACGACGGTGCAGACCTTGAAGGTGCGGGCGGCCCGGGTGGCCCCGGGTGCGGTGTATCCGACGGTACGCGGGCCGAGCAGTTCCACGGTGGGAACGGCTGCGACGGCCTCGGCCTGGTGGGTGGCGTGGAAGTCGATCTCGAAGCGGTGCGGACCGGTGACCGGTTCGGGGCGGCCGAGCATCCGGTGGTCGCGCATGGCGAGTTCGGCCCGTTCGCGGATCAGGGCGGTGCTGCGCTCCGGCGGCAGGCAGATCGCCGCGTACCGGCTGACGCACTCCTTGACGGCGGCCGTACGCGCCTCGGGTGCCCAGACCGCGGCGGCCTCGCAGGTGCGGTCGTCGCCGGTGACCAGGATGACCGGCACGCCGTGCTCGGCGGCGGTCAGCGCGTTCATCCGGCCCTCGTCGGCTCCCTCGCCGTCGATCCGGAAGCCGGTGAGGCCGGCGCCCAGGTAGGTGTGGGCGAGGACGCCGGGCTCGCCGGCGCCGGTGTGGTAGCCGAGGAAGACCACGGCGTCGGCGTCCTGGACGCCCTGCATCATCCCGAGCGGCTTGTGGCGGCCGACCAGCAGCCGGGCCCGCGGGTCGAGTTCCTCCAGCAGGACGTTGCGCTGGGTCTCGTGGGCCTCGTTGACCAGCACCTCCTCGGCTCCGCCGGCGAACAGGCCGGCGATGCAGGCGTTGACGTCCGCGGTGAGCAGGCGGCGCATCCGCCGCCAGGCGGGGGCACCGGGTTCGACGTCCTCCGGCCAGGTGGTGCCGGTGGCGCCCTCCATGTCGGCGGAGATCAGGACGCGCACGCGGCCTCCTCGGCGGTCGGGCGGCCGCGGCCGTCGCGCGGGGCGAGCGGCGGCTCCAGCAGGGTGAGCACGCCTTTGCCGAGTTCGGCCCGGATGCCGAGCGGCACGGTCAGCTGGAGCTGCCCGTGCCCGGCGGGCAGACCGGCGGCGACGGGGATGCCGAGGCCGCCGAGCCGGTCGGCGAGCACCGCGCGGACCTCGTCCTCGGGCCCGCAGTCGGTGAAGTCGCCGAGGACGATGCCGGCCGCCCGGGCCAGCGTGCCGGAGCGGGTGAGCTGGGTGAGGATGCGGTCCAGCCGGTAGGGCTCCTCGCCGGTCTCCTCCAGGAGCAGCAGGCAGCCGTCCGGCGGCAGTGCGGTGGGGGTGCCGACGGAGGCGGCGAGCAGGCTGGCGTTGCCGCCGGCGAGCCGGCCGCGGGCGGTGCCGGGGACCAGCACCTCGCCGGTGAGCGGCAGTTCGGTGGCCTTCTCGGGCTCGAAGAGCACGGTGCGCAGGTGGTCGGCGCTCTCCGGGCGGTCGACCAGGGCGCCGGTGGCGGGCATCGGGGCGTGCAGGGTGGTGGTGCCGAGCCGGGCGGCGAAGGCCTCGTGCAGGGCGGTGATGTCGCTGGAGCCGACCAGCAGGGCGGGCGCCGGTGCGGCCGCGATCGCCTGCCAGTCCACCAGGTCGACCATGCGCTGGGTGCCGTAGCCGCCGCGGGCGCAGAGGACGGCGCGGATGCCGGGGTCGGTGCAGGCGGCGGTGAGGTCGGCGGCGCGGTCCTCGTCGCGGCCTGCCAGGTGGCCGAGGTAGCTGTCGCGGACGTGCGGCAGCACGGTCACCTCCAGGCCCCAGGAGGCGAGCAGGGCGGTGCCGCGGTCGAGCAGGTCGGGGTCGGGCGGCCCGGCGGGTGCGGCGACGGCGACCCGGTCGCCCGGGCGCAGGGCCGCCGGCACCGTGCGGGTGCGGGGAGGGGTCGGCATGCGGGCCTCACTTCAGCTTCGGGTCGTACGCGTCCCGGACGGCGTCGCCGAGCAGGATGAAGCTCAGCACGGTCGCCGACAGGAACAGCGCGGGGAAGGCGAGCAGGTGCGGGAAGTCGAGGAAGTACGCCTGGGCCGCGTTGAGTTGCAGACCCCAGGAGAGGGCAGGGTACTGCAGTCCGACGCCGAGGAAGTCCAGCGTGGCCTCACCGGAGATGACGTTTCCGACATTGAGCATGGCGACCACGACCACCGGGGTCACCGCGTTCGGCAGCAGGTGCCGGGTCATCAGGCGCAGCGGTCGGGCGCCGGTGGAGCGGGCGGCCTGCACGTAGTCGGCGTCCTTGAGGCCGATGACCTGGGCGCGCATCACCCGGGTCATGGTCGTCCAGCCGAGCGCGACCAGGACGAGGGTCATCGCGCCGAGCCCGTGGTCGGGGAAGGCGACCAGGACGACGGTGGCGCCGAGCACGAACGGCAGGCCGAAGAAGACGTCGGTGACCCGGGAGACCAGGCCGTCCACCCAGCCGCCGTAGAAGCCGGCCAGCAGGCCGAGGACGACGGACAGCAGCAGCGCACCGGCGGTCACCACGATCCCGATGACCAGGGAGGGGCGGCTGCCCCGGACGACCTGCCCGAGGTAGTCGCAGCCCTGCAGGTCGAAGCCGAAGGGGTGGTCGAGGCTGGGACCGACCCGGGAGTCGGAGAGTTCGCAGCGGCCGCTGTCGTGGGTGAGCACCGCGATGAAGGGCTTTGGGAAGGCCGCCATCAGGGCCATCAGCAGCAGGACACCGGTGCAGGCGAGGACGAGCGGCCGGGTGCGCAGGTCGCGCCAGGCGCTCGCGGAGGGGGATTCGCCGCGGCCGGGGCGCCGCTTGGGCGGCAGCAGGAGGTCCCGGGTCGGGGCGGGGGCCGGCGGTGCGGGTGCGGGCGGCGGCGCGGGCGGGCTACCGGTCATGGCGGATCCTCGGGTCGAGCAGGCCGTACAGGACGTCGACCAGCAGGTTGGCGAGGCAGTAGACCAGCACCAGGGCGGTGGTGATGCCGACCACGGTCGGGCCCTCGCGCAACTGGATGGCCTGGAAGACCTGTTGGCCGATGCCGGGCAGGTTGAAGACGTACTCGGTGACGACCGCGCCGGCCATCAGCGAGCCGAGTTCGACGCCGAGGAAGGTGACCACCGGGATCAGCGAGTTGCGCAGGGTGTGCCGGACGATCACCCGCCACCTGGGCAGGCCCTTGGCGCCGGCCGTGCGCACGTAGTCGGCGCGCAGGTTCTCCAGCAGGGAGGCCCGGGTGAGCCGGGCGACGTAGGCGACGCCGAAGGAGGCCAGGACCAGGCCGGGCAGCAGGTAGGCAGTGGGCCAGCCGTCCTCGGTACCGGAGATCGGGAACCAGCCGAGCCGTACGCCGAGCAGGAGCTGGGCGAGGTAGCCGACGATGTAGACGGGGACGGCGATCACCAGGGTGGTGCCGGCGAGCACCGCGTTGTCCGCCCAGCGGCCCTTGCGCAGCGCGGCCCACACACCGAGGGCGATGCCGAGGACGGTCTCCAGGAACCAGGCGGTGAGGCCGAGCCGCAGGGTGACCTGCCAGCGGCCGGTGAGGGCGTCGGCGACCGGCTCCCCGGTGAAGGTCCGGCCGAGGTCGCCGGTCAGCAGGCCGCCGAGGTACTTGGCGTACTGGACGACCAGCGGGTCGTCGAGGTGGTAGCGGTGGTGCAGTTCGGCGAGGACGGCGGGCGGCACGGGCCGGTCGCCGGCCAGGCCCTGGATCGGGTCGCCGGGCAGGACGAAGACCATGGCGTGGATCAGGAAGGTGGTCGCCAGCAGTACGGGAACGGCGTACAGCAGGCGGCGGGCGATGTATCGGCCCATCGGCGGGCGCCCCCGGATCGTGTGGTTGCGACGGTGGTCAGGGCTGGGTCAGTGCCGCACGGTCACCTTCTCCAGGTGCAGCCCGGCGACGTACGGGTCGACGAGGACGTTGCCGATCCGGCTGCTCCAGGCGGTCTGGTCCTGCCAGTTCCAGAGCGGGATCAGCGGCAGGGCCTTGAGCGCGATGGACTCGGCCTGGTGGTAGTGCTCCTCGGACTCGGCGGCGGTCGGGGCCGCGTTGCCGAGGGCGAGCGCCTCGTCGAAGGCCGGGTCGGACCAGCCGGAACGGTTGTTGGGGCCGAGCAGCCCGGCGAGGTAGTTCTGCACGCTGGGGTAGTCGACCACCCAGTTCTGCCGGTACGGGCCGGTCGCCTTGCGGCCGTTGAGGATGGGGCCGAGGTCGGCGCCGGACATCTTGCGGAAGGCGACGTCGCGGATGCCCAGGTTCTGCTTGAGCTCGTTGGCGACCGCGGTCATCCACTGCTCGTAGGTGGGGTCGGAGTTGGCGAAGTACAGCTCCAGCGTTCCGGTGAAGCCGCCGGCCTTGTCGAACAGCTCCTTGGCACGCTCCGGCCGGTAGGTGCAGGTCTCGCCGCAGGCGCCCGCCCGGTGGCCGGGGATCATCGCGGCGACCAGCGAGTCGGCGGGCGCGAAGACCTCGTTGAAGATGGCCCGGGTGATGCCCTTGCGGTCGATCGCCATCGAAATGGCCTGCCGCAGCTCCGGCTTGGCATACCGCGGGTCCCAGAGCGGCAGGCCGAGGTAGTCCATGGTGCCGCTGGGCCGCACCGAGTACCGCCGACCGAAGGTGCGCTTCGCCTCGTAGGCCCGGGCGGGCGGCACACTGGCCATGAAGTCGACGTGGCCGGCCCGGAGTTCGGTGAAGGCGGTGTCCTTGCTGGTGAAGATCCGGAAGTGCACGGCGTCGGCCGTCGGCGGGCGCAGGCCGGTGTAGCCGCCGGCCCGGCGCAGGTCGATCCGCTGGTGGTGCCGCCAGTCGCCGTCCATCGCGAACGGGCCGTTGCCGACCGGGTGGAGGTCGTACCCGGCGGGGTCGTCGAAGGCCGCCTTCGGCAGCGGGGCGAAGGCGGGGAAGGCCAGCAGCATCGGGAACTGGCTGAAGGGTGCGCCCAGCGTGACCTTGAGGGTGGTGTCGTCCACCACCTCGAGGCCGGAGAGCCGGTCGGTGGCGGGCTCGGCGCCGTCCGCCGGGTTGAGGGCGGCGTAGCCGTCGATCTGGCTGAAGTACCCGTTGGCCTCCCAGCCGTTGGGGCCGTACGCGGCGGCGTTCCAGGCGGCGGCGTAGCTGGCCGCGGTGACCGGCTCGCCGTTGTGGAAGACCGCACCGGGCCGGAACCTGAGCGTCCACACCCGCTGGTCGTCGGTGGTCAGCGACTCGGCGGCCAGCGGGACGGCGTGGCCGTCGGCCGGGTCCAGGGCGACCGGGGTGTCGAAGAGGCCCTGGATCACCTGCAGCGAGTAGCTGCTGGTGGTGCGGCCGGGGGTGAGGTGGTCGGGTTCGGTGAGGGCGACGGTGTACTCGCCGCCGGGCACGTCCGGGACGGGCCCGAGGTCCTCGTCGCCGCGGCGGACGCAGCCGGCGGCCGACGCCAGCACGGCCAGCGCCAGCGCGGCGGCCGGCAGGCGCAGGGCGCGGGCGGTCAGCACCCGGCGTCCGTGAGGCAGGCGGTCTCCCAGTCCCGGACGGGGCCGGGTGCGGCGGGTGCCGTCCGCAGCGCGGCGCCGTCGTCGCCGGCGAGCCGGACGGCGAAGGCGTCGATCACCGGACGTGGCCCGGTGCCGTTGAAGTTGTTGACCAGGACGGCGAAGGCGAGGGTGCGGCCGTCGGCCCGCTCCACGTAGCCGGCCAGTGCGTCCACGCCGGTCATGGAGCCGGTCTTGGCGTGCACCCTGCCCTCCGCGGCGGTGCCGCGCATCCGGTTGGCGAGGGTGCCGCCGACCGCGCGGCGGGCGTCGCCGGCCACCGGCAGCGCCCGGTACCAGGTGTCGAACCACGGCTGCTTGCGGGCGAACTGCAACAGGGCGGTGAGCCGCCCGGTGGTCAGCAGGTTGTGCCGGGAAAGCCCGGAGCCGTCCACCTGCCGGGCCCCGGTGGGCTCCAGCCCGGCGCGCTGCAGGAAGCCGCGCACCTGGTCCGTGCCGGCCGCCCAACTGCCGCTCTCCGCCCGGACCTTGCCGATCTCCTTGACCAGGTGCTCGGCGATGCCGTTGTTGCTGAGCTTCAGGAAGGGCGCCATCAGGTCGGCGAGCGGCGCCGAGTCGTGGCCGGCGAGCACGGCGGCGCCCGCGGGCGCCCGGCCCTCGGCGAGCTGCCCGCGCACGGTGACCCCGTGCCGGGCGAGCGCGGCGGCGAACACCGCACCCGCGACCAGCGCCGGGCGGTCCACCGCGATCCACTCCTCGCTCGCGCCGCCGCCGGCCGGGACACTGCCGGAGAGCAGGAGTTCGTTGCCGCCGGGCGTACGGTCGACGGCGGCCGTCCGGGCGCCGCCGGCCGCGCCGGTGGCCACCTGCCCGGTGAACCTCACCGGCGCCTCCGCCGGGACGACCCGCACCGCCGCGGGCCGGCCGGCGGCCTCGCCGGGCGTCAGGACCACCCGTACCGTGCCGGGGTCGTAGTCGGTGTCGGTGGTGAGGGTGAGCGCGGAGATCTGCGGGCTGTAGTACGCCGCCTGGTCGTCCCAGGCCCAGCTGGGGCCGAGCGGCACGCCGTCCCAGCGGCTCGCGTCGGCCAGCAGCGCGCCGCCCACCTCGGTGACACCGGCCCCGGCGACCCGCGCCGCCAGGGCGTCCAGGTCGGCCGGGAGCAGTGTCGGGTCGCCGCCGCCGCGGAGCACCAGGTCGCCGTCGATCCGCCCGCCGGTGCGCGGGCCGGCGGCGAGCACCTCGGTGGTGAAGCGGTGGCCCGGGCCGAGCAGGTCGAGGGCGGCCGCCGCGGTCACCGTCTTGAGCGTGGAGGCGGGCAGCATCAGCGCCCCGGGCGAACGCTGGTACAGCACCTCGCCGGTGGCGGCGTCGGCGACCAGCGCGGACACCTGCGCCCCGGCGAGGCGGACGTCGGCGAGCAGCCCGTCCAGGTCGGAGCCGAGGCTCCGGGCCTCCGCCGTGGTCCGCGGCGACCCGGCGGGGGCCGGCCCGGCCGGCAGCAGGGCGGCGAGCGCGACGGCGAGCGGCACCGACAGCAGCCGGACCGGAAGGGTGAGCACGGTGTTGCCTCCCGAGGAGTGGAGCCGGTGACCACTCTGTCCCCGACAGGCCGTCAGAAGTGGTCGATGGCGCCGCGGGGCCGACGATTCACCCGGCAATTCCCCCGTGCGGAGGATGCCAGCGGTGCGCCGCCGCCCCTGTGTCGACGGCGGGAGGGACAGTGGCGGTACCTTCGCGCCCCCGGGAGCCCCCATGCCGCTGCGTCCGTCCCGTCGGCTGTTCCTGGGCGGCTGCGGTGCGCTCGCCCTGGCCGCCGCCGCTCCCGGCCCGGCCGCCCGGGCCGCGGACACGCCGGAGCGGCAGCTGCGCGGCCTGTGGATCGCCTCGGTCGAGCACATGGACTGGCCGCCCGCCCCCGGCCTGCCCGAGGACCGGCTGCGCAGCGCGTACACCGGGCTGCTGGACGCCGCCGCGGCGCTCGGCGTCAACGCGGTGTTCGTGCAGGTGCGACCGACCGCGGACGCGTTCTGGCCGTCGCCCTTCGAGCCGTGGTCGCACTGGCTGACCGGCACCCCGGGGCTCGACCCCGGCTGGGACGTCCTGCGCTTCCTGGTGGACGCCGCCCACGCCCGCGGCATCGCCTTCCACGCCTGGTTCAACCCCTACCGGGTGGCCCTGCACGCCGACCCCGACCGGCTCGCCCCGCACCACCCGGCCCGCAGCCACCCCGAGTGGACGGTCGCCCACGGCGGCCGGCTCTACTACGACCCGGGCGTCCCCGCGGCCCGCGCCTTCGTCGAGCAGGCGGTCCTGGACGCGGTGGCCCGCTACCAGGTCGACGGCGTCCACCTCGACGACTACTTCTACCCCTACCCGACGGGCGGGGAGCCGTTCGCCGACGACGCCTCCTTCGCCGCGTACGGCGCCGGCTCCACCGACCGGGCCGCCTGGCGCAGGCGCAACGTAGACCTGCTGATCCGCGAACTGCGCGACCTGGTACGGGCGGTGCGCCCCGAGGCGGCGTTCGGGGTCAGCCCGTTCGGGGTCTGGCGCAACGCCGCCACCGACCCGGCCGGATCGGCCACCTCGGCGTTCCAGTCGTACGACGGCCTGCACGCCGACTCGCTCGGCTGGGTGCGCGACGGCCTGCTCGACTACGTCGCCCCGCAGCTGTACTGGCACATCGGGCACCCGCAGGCCGACTACCGCACCCTGGCCCGCTGGTGGGCCGCACAGACCGCCGGCCGCGACACCCTGCTGTGGATCGGCCAGTCCGCCTACCGCGCGGGCGCCCCCGGGCAGGCCGAGGCCTGGCAGGACCCGGCCGAACTCTCCCGGCACCTCGCCCTCAACGCCGAACTGCCGCAGATCGGCGGCGACATCCTGTTCAGCGCCCGCAACCTGCGCGCCGACCCGATCGGCGCGGTCGCCCGGCTCGCCGCCGACCACTGGCGCCGGCCCGCCCTCGGCCCGCTGCTCCCCCGCCTGGCCGGCGGCACGCCGCCGTCTCCCCCGCGGCTCACCGCCTCCGACGCCGGCCTGCTCCTCTCCTCCGGCCCCGGCACCCGGCCGCCCTTCCGGTACGCGCTCTACCACCACCCGCAGGCACACGGCCGCACGGCCGGCACCCTGGCGGCGGTCCTCCCGGCCGCGGACGCCGGCCGACCGCTCCCGGTGGCCGCCGCGGGCCGGTACACGGCCACGGCGGTGGACCGCTGCGGCCGGGAGAGCGGGGCGAGCGCGGCCGTCCGGTACTGACGGTCCTGGTCGTGCGCGAGGACGCGTCCGGATCCTGCGGCCGGGCCCGGGTGCTCCCGCAGGGTGCGGGGCCCGCCGCGGCCTTACCGTGGAGCGGTGGACGCCCCGAGCCGCCGGCCCGCACCGCCGGGCCACGTCCTGCCGCGGCGAGCCGTGCTGCTGGGCCTCGCCGGAGCCCTGGCGGGCGCCTGCACGAGCCGGGCCGGGACGGTCGCGGGCCCCGGCACACCCGGGTCGCCGTCCGCCTCGCCCTCCTCCGCGCCGTCCTCGCCGTCGGCGGCCGGGCTGCCCGCGACCACGCCCTGGCAGCCCGGGCCGGGCGAGAACCATCCCGAGGTCAAGCTGCGGGCCGTGGAACTGATCGAGACGATCGGCGCCTGGCCGCCCGGCGAACAGGGCACGGACGCCGCCCGCAAGCGGGTCGCGGCGCTCGGCCTCGACCCCTCGCTGGTCGAACAGGCCGGACCGCTGCTCGGGCCCGGCGCGGCGGCCGCCCTGCAGATCGTGAACGCGCAGTGGGGCGGCTACCAGCCCGACTCCGCGAGCGTCATGGTCGTCTGCCGGCAGTGGACCACGGCCGCGGCCGGCGGCACCACGGTCGACGTCCGCCTCGTCCGGGCCCAGCCCCGGTGGAACGTCACCGCCCTGCACCCGGCCGAGCCCGTGCCGCCCGCGGCACGGATCTCCGACGCGGCGCAGCGGGTGCTGGCCGAGCCGCGCATCCGGCTGCCGTTCGCGGCGATCGCCGACGTCCGCGGCGGCGCCGTCCACGACAGCGTGCTCGAGGCGATGCTGGCGCTCGCGGCGAAGTACACCTTCGCGGTGACGGTGCTCCGCAGCGGCCACCCGGTCAATGTGTTCGAGACCTCCCGCACGAGCGACCACACCCGGGGCCGGGCCGTCGACGTCTGGCAGATCGACGACCACGCCGTGGTCGACCCTGCCACCCCGCACGCCCTGGTGGACGGCTTCATGCGGGACGCCGCCGCCCTCGGCGCCTACAACATCGGCGGCCCCCGCCAACTCGGCGGCGGCACCGCACCCCGCCAGTACTTCACCGACGACGCCCACCACGACCACGTCCACCTCGGCTTCCCCACCTGACCGGACCGGGGTGGGCCGGGCCCTACGGCACCCACCCGTCGGGGGACTCCCTGCGGAGCCGCTCGGCGGCCGCGTTCCTGACCTTCCTGCTGCCCCCGTCCTCGGCCAAGGCGGTCAGGACCCGGCGCGACCGCGAGGTCTCCACGGTCTTCCGCTGGAGCCAGTGGGTGCCCGCCAGGATCTCGGGGAGCACACCGGCGGGGTCGGTGTCGGCCCGCTTGACGAGCTTCCAGTGCGCGATCCGCGTCTGCAGGAAGTCGAATCCCCCGGCCCGCGCCGCGATCCCCTGCACCCGGTCGGCGAAGGAGTCGGCCGATCCGCAGTCGGGCGCCAGCCCGTCGACGTACCGGACCAGAGTGGACTCGGCCATCCCGCGGTCCGGGTCCCGCACGACGATCTCCACGATCGCCGCCTCGGTCCCGGCCGTGCAGGCCGCCAGGCACTCCTGGTACAGCCGGTACCGGACGTGCTCGTCCCGCTCCCAGCCCTCGTCCGGCTCCGCCCGGCCGACGAGGCCGCACAGCCATCCGATGTCGCTCTCCCGGACCACACCGCACCTTTCCGAAGTCCGTCCGCCCCTGCCCCTGCATTGTGCTCGAGGCGCGGGATGCTCAGGCCAGGGGGCGGCAGAGGAGGGCGTCGGGGGTGCCGGAGGAACCGATGCGGGTGGTGAAGGCGATGCCGGCGGCGTATTCGCCGGGGCTGCACTGGCCCTTGTAGGCACCGTACGCGTACTCGCCGCCGGGGTTGCCGGCGGGGCGGTTGTCGCCGCGGTCGAACCAGACGGTGCGCCCGGCGGTGCCGAGGGGACTGCGGGCCTGGGCGCAGAGGGCGGCGGAGACGCGGGCGCCGCGGAGGCTGTAGCCGATCAGGAACTGGCCCTGGGCGCACTGGAACTTGGTGTATCCGGAGGCCCAGTCGCCGCCGGCGGGGACGTTGCGTTCGTCGCGGACGACGACGGCCTCCCCGGTGGCGGCCCGGAGGTCGCCGGCGGTGGCGGTGTCGGTGCACAGGCCGCGTCCGCCGGTGTGGGCGAGGCCGGTGAGGCGTTCGCCGTCGGGGCAGACGGCCTTGCGGGCTCCGCCGTCCCAGTCGCCCACGGCGCGGACGCGCAGGGACTGCACGGCGTCGGCGTGGTCGGTGCTCAGCATGTGCCAGGCGTCGGCGGGCGGTACCGGCCCGTTCGGGGCGGGTGCGGCGGTGAGGCGGTTCCAGCCGGCGGCGCGCCAGTCGGTGCCGTCCAGCACGCCCGAGCGGCGGCCTGCGGAGTCGTACCGGAGCAGGGCCCAACTGTCGCCGCGTCCGGGGTCGTTCCAGCCGACGAGGGGCCAGTAGGCGAAGTCGGTGCCGAGGGCGGCGAGCCGGTCGGTGAAGTTGCCGAACCAGGCGCGCGGTGCGGCCGCGCCCTCGTCGGCGCCGATGCCGAACTCGCTGATCCAGACGGGGGCGGTGAAGTGCTGTCCGGTCCCGGCGGCGACGTAGAGGGCCTGTTCGTCGAGGACGCGGTACAGCTCGTCGCGGGTGAGGTCCTGGTAGCGGGCGTCGTGGGTCTCGCCGAGGCCGGTGGCGCCGCTGTGGTGCGGGCCGGTGTAGCCGTAGAAGTGGGCGGAGTAGACGAGTTTGTGCGAGGCGACCAGGGTGTGCGAGAGGGTGCGGACGGGTGCGAGGGTGGGGCGGCCGTGCGGCAGGCCGTCGGCGGGGATGCCCGTCCAGTTGATGCCCTCGACCACGATCAGCAGGTCGGGGCTGCCCTCGGTGAGGATGCGGTCGCCGGCGCGCTGGGCGGCGGTGTACCAGTCGTGGGCGTCGCCGAGGCCCCAGTTGGGGTCGTCGAGGTAGTCACGGCGGACCTCGTTGTAGAGGTCGGCGCCGACCACCCGCTTGTCGTCGCGGTAGCGGCGGGCCATGAACACCCAGTCGTCCTCCCACTGGCGGGTGGACTGGCTGCTGTTCCAGCGCTCGTTGCCGTCCAGGCCGCAGCACCAACGGGTGGTGTTGGTGTGGTTGTTGAGGATCACGGCGAATCCGTCGGCGGTGAGGGCGCGCACCACGGCGTCGTAGACCCCGAGCGGGGTGAGGCCGCGCAGCGCGGGGTTGGCGGCGACGGCCGCGTCCGGCACCGGTGCGGTGGTGCGGATCATCTCGTTGGAGAAGGGCAGCCGGATGCTGTTGAGGCCGAGCCGGTGGAAGTCGGCGAGCAGCGCGGGCAGGGGTGTGCGGTCGAGGCCGAGCGGGATGCCGTGGGAGTCCTGTCCGCTGTGGTGGTTGGCCGGGTCCGCCTTGTCGCCCGATCCGTTCCACGAGCCCTGTGCGCCGTCCCAGTTGCCGGCCCGGAGCTGGAACTTCCGGCCGTCGGCGTCGACGATGTCGCGGCCGCGGGTGGAGAGCGGGGCCGCCCAGCCGGCCGACTGTGCGGTGGCGGCGGGCAGTTCGGACGCTGCGGGCGCAGCACCGGCGGGGCCGGCCGGTGCGGTCGCCAGGGCGGCGACCAGGGGGAGCAGCAGCGCGGTGCGGAGGAGGTGCCGGATCATCGGGCCTGCCCGGGGTTCGAGAGTGGCGGATGCATGCCAACGAGGCGTCGGCAGAGCCGGGTTACCCATCGGTACGGGTCCTGAACCGCCTCCGGCCGACCCCTTCGACGGGGCCGGCCGGTGCGGACGGGGTGGCGGGGCAGTGCACGGGCAGCAGGGGGCGGTGCGGGGACGGGAGGAATCAGGCGAGGACCAACGGGTTCTCCGGGGCGAGCAGTTCGGAGATGCGCTCGGCGGCGACCTGCGCGTTGTTCTGGTCCGGCGAGCCGGGCCCCTTGGTGGCCGACACGGCGATGGCCACCGGACCGGAACGGAAGTGCATGCCGGGCTCGGCGGGGACGCTCGTCATCGACTCCCCGCGGGCGCCGGTGACGATCTCGCGGCCGTCCTCCGTCACCTTGAACAGCACGGACTTGAGGTCGAACTCCTCCATCGTCTCGCGCACGATGCGGTCGATCCGGCGGGCCGGGCCGCGGAGCGGTCCGGGGGTGGCCTCGCAGGTCTGCCGGTCGCGGCCGCCGGAGGGTGCGGCGGTGGCAGCCCCGGCGGTGGTCTGCAGCGTGGCTGCGAACAGCGTGGCCGCGCACAGCAGCGCGGTCTGAGTACGGGTCATACCCCACGGCGCGAGCCGGCCGGGCTGGCGGCGGGCACCACCCCGGCGGCTGCTCCGTACGGCGGAACGGCGGCGTCCCCGAAGGGTGGGCGGCGCCTTCAGTGCGACAGGGAACCGCCGCCGAGCCGGTAGCTGCGGACGGCTGCCCCGGCGAGCACCGCCTGCCGTTCCGCCGAGGCAAGGTGCGCGATCAACTCCACGGTGAGGGTGAGGACTTCGTCGTAGGGGCGGCCAGGGTGCAGACCGGCCAACCCGAGCCGAACATCAGCCGCGCAGGGCCGCCGACCTGCACCCTGTGCACGCCGGCCGCCCACCCCTGCTTCCTCACCCTGCCGTGTCCGCCATCGGCCGGCCCGGCCACCCGTTCGGCCTCAGGATTCACAGGACCCGGGGCCCCGGGACTCAGGCTTCCAGGCGGCCCGGGCCCGGAGCCAACAGCCCGCGGCCACGCCGCACCCTCACACCAGCAGCGCCCCCACCAGCTCCGCCAGGCCCTCCGGCGACAGCACCCGGATGCCCAGCTCCTCGGCCTTCGCCCGCTTGGAGCCCGCCTTCTCCCCGGCCACCAGCAGGGTGGTCCGCTTGGAGACGGAGGACGAGGCCTTGCCACCGGCCCGCTCGATCAGTTCGTTGATCTGGTTGCGGCTGAGCTCGGCGAGCGGCCCGGTCATGCTGCCGGTGACCACGACGGCTTCGCCGGCGAGCGGGCCTGCGGCCTCCCCGGTGGCGGCGACTGCGGCGGCGGGCGGGGTCTCGGCGGTGCCGACGCCGTGGGCCGCCAGCTTGTCCAGGACGGGGGCGAGTTCGACGAGTTCGGTGACGATCACGGCGGCCTTGTCGGGGCCGATGCCGTCGACCTCGGCGAGGGCCTCGGCGTCGGCGGCGCGGATGGCGGCCATGCTGCCGAAGTGGGCGGCGATGCGGCGGGACATGGAGCGGCCGGTGCCGAGCACGCCGAGTGCGCAGAACACCCGGTTGAGCGGGCGCGTCCTGGCCTCCTCGATGGCGGCGATCAGGTTGTCGGCGCTGGTGTCGCCCATCCGGTCGAGGGTGAGCAGCTGCTCGCGGGTCAGCGCGAACAGGTCGGCGGGGTCGACGACCAGGCCGGCCTCGACCAGCTGGACGGCGCGGGTGCCGCCGAGGCCCTCGACGTCGAGCTGGTCGCGCCCGACGGCGTACCGGATGGAGGCGACGGCCTGGCAGCCCCGGCCGCGGACGCAGCGCCACCGCTGCTGCGAGGTGTCGATGGCGTCGCCGCAGCGCGGGCAGGCGGCGGGGAACTCGATCGGCTGCTCGTCGCCGGTGCGCTGGTCGACGAGCGGCGCCTCGACCCGCGGGATGACGTCCCCGGCGCGGTGGACGAAGACCTGGTCGCCGATCAGCAGGCCGCGACGGGTGATGTCGGCCGGGTTGTGCAGGGTGGCGTAGGTGATGGTGACGCCGTCGACCTCGACCGGCTCCAGGACGGCGCGCGGGGCGATCACGCCGGTGCGGCCGACGTTCCACTCGACGCCGAGCAGCCGGGTGACCTTGTGCACGGCGGGCAGCTTGTAGGCGACGGCCCAACGCGGCGCCCGGGAGCCCGCGCCGGCCTGCTCCTGGTCGGCGGCGGCGTCGGCCTTCACCACGATGCCGTCGATGCCGAAGGGCAGGGCGGCACGCAGGGCGGCGATCGCGTCGATCCGCTGCTGCACCTCGGCGACGCCGGCGCAGCGGGCGGGGATGGCGGCAGTGCTGGCGGCGGTGTTGGCGCCGAGGGCGGCGAGCCGCTCGAGGATCTCGCTGTGGCCGAGGCCGTCGAGACCGATCGCGCCGTAGGCGAAGAAGGTGAGCTCGATCCGGTACGGGCGGTCCTTGGCCCGCAGGGTGCCGGCGGCGCCGTTGCGGGGGTTGGCGAAGGGGGTGGCGCCGTGCGCCGTCCGCACCTCGTTGGCCTTCTCGAACTGGCTCTGCGTCAGGAGGACTTCGCCGCGCAGTTCGATGTCGAGCGGCTCGGCGAGGGTCTGCGGAAGGCCGAGGACGGCGTCGGCGGCGTGGCCGATGTCCTCGCCGGCCAGGCCGTCGCCGCGGGTGATCAGGCGGACGAGGCGGCCTGCGCGGTAGCGGGCGGCCACGGCCAGGCCGTCGAGCTTGGGCTCGACGCACCAGCCGTCGACCGGCCGGCCGAGCCGGCGCTCCAGGCCGGCCGCCCAGGCCTCCAGCTCCTCGCCGGAGAAGACGTTGTCCAGGCTGAGCATGGGCACCGAGTGCGGGACGTCGCCGACCGCGGCGCCGCCGGCGACCTTGCCGGTCGGCGAGTCGGGCAGCGCCTCACCGGGGTTGGCCTGCTCGTAGGCCTCGATCGAGCGCAGCAGCGCGTCGTACTCGTCGTCGCCCAGCGGCGTGGCGCCGTCGGCGTAGTAGGCCGCGGCCGCCTGCACGGCGGTGGCGACGGCATCGGCATAGGCGGCATGGGTGGCCAGGGCGGCTGCGTCCTTCATGTCGAACATCATCTCGACCGCCACTGACATTCGGAGTGACCGGGTCCGGTTCGGGGGCGCCGGGGGTACCCGGCCCACCCGCGGCTCGCCGGGCCGTCGCTCCTCCCGGGCGGCGGCGGTCCGGCGGCCCAGACTGGAGCGGAACGCCGCCCCAGCCAGGAGGACTCGTGACCGCCGGCCGCCACCTGCACGTCAACGGGATCGACCTGTACTACGAGGAGCACGGCCCCGCCGACGGGCGGCCGCTGGTCGCCCTGCACGGCGGCCTGCTGACCGCCGAGATGGCCTTCGGCGCCCTGATCACGGCGCTCCCGCCCGGCCGCCGGGTGATCGCACCCGAGCTCCAGGGCCACGGACACACCGCCGACAGCGACCGCGAGTTCCGCATCGGCCACCTCGCCGAGGACGTCCTCGGGCTGCTCGACCACCTCGGCATCGAACGGGCCGACCTGCTCGGCTTCAGCCTCGGCGGCTACGTCGCACTGGAGCTGGCGATCAGCCACCCGGCCCGGGTGGACCACCTCGTCCTCGCCTCCACCAACTACCGCCCCGACGGCTACCACGACGAGATCCGCCGCTCCGAACTCCACCCCGGCTCCACCCGGATGCCCACCGAACGGGACTTCGCCGAGATGCGCGAGGCCCACCTCGCGGTCTCCCCCGAGCCGGACCACTTCGACGACTTCGCCGCCAAGGCCTCGGGCGCGGTCGGCGCCTTCGAGGGCTGGCCGGCCGAGGCGCTGCGCCGCCTGGCGGCACCCACCCTGCTGGTCGTCGGCGACCACGACTTCGTCCGCCTCGACCACGCGGTGGAGATGTACGAGCTGATCCCGGACGCCCGGCTGGCCGTCCTGCCGCGCACCACCCACATGGACGTCATGCGGAGGACCCGGCTGCTCGTCCCGCTGCTGGAGGGCTTCCTCCCGTCCGCGGGCGCCTGAGCGGCCCCTCCCCCGGCGGAAACCGCCTTGACCTGCGGTTGCGGCAGCCCCGACCATGCTCCGATGACCGTCGAAACCGCCCTCACCAGGGCCGACGCGGACCTCCGCGCCGGCCGGATACCCGTCGCCCGCCAGCGCCTGCGCGGCCTGGTCGGGAGCCGCCCCGCCGACCTGACGGCGCGCCGCCGGCTGGCCGAGGTGTACCGGCTGTACGGCGAGCCCGCCGAGGCCGGCCGCTGGACGTACCTGGACGAGGACCGCGACCCGGCGGAGACCGCGGCCTTCGAGGAGCGCTACGCCGACCCGCTCGCCCGGATGATCGCCCTTGCCTGGCGCGGCCCGGAGTCCGACGCCCCGACGGAGACCGCCCGCACCCGGCTGATCGAGGTCCGCGAAGCCGCCACCGCCCTGGCGGGCTACCCGGTCGGCTGGTACGACGCCAAGGAGGCCCGCGACGAACTCCGCGACGCGGACGGCACCGTCCTGGAGGAGGACGGGTCCTTCGACCTCGTGTTCTTCTCCTGCGCCACGGTGGCCGTGCTCGCCGTCCTGGCCCTCCTCGGCCTCACCGTCCTCGGCTCCGTCGTCTTCGCCCGCTGGCTGTTCTGACGCAACGCCGTGCCGGCCGCCGACGCTCGGGGTCACCCCGCCCGAATCCGGATGCGCTGCCGCCTGCGGCTCCGGCAGACTGCGGCGATGAGCCCCGACATCGAGGACACCCCGCAGCAACGTGCCCTGCGCCATGTCACGGCGCGCTCGACGGGCGGCCCGATCGACCCCCGGCTGCGCCTGACGCTGAACTTCCACCCGGACCGGACGGCGCGCGGCCGGCCCGTCCTGCACGGGCTGGCCGAAGAGGGCCTCTACCGCTCGCAGTTCGTCACCGGCACGGGGGCCGGCAGCCTCTCCGCCCACCCCGGAGGCGACCGATGGCGCTGGGAGAGCCGGATGTTCGGCGGCGCCTACGACGACGCCCCGGGCCACGAGCGCCCGGTCTACGGCGCCGTGGACTTCCGCGGCCTGCCCGGCGGCGGCGCACCCCGGTTCGGCTCCTCCTACCTCCGGCTGACCGCGGACACGGTCGAGCGGGCCACCTTCTGCTACCCCGACAGCTGCACCGAGCCGGAGGACTTCGGCGTCGCCGGCCGCTTCGCCCTGCTGCCCCTGGCCGAACGCGAGGATCTCGGCCCGCTGGACGGCCACATCGAGGCGCACCTGCACGGCCCGGTCCGGCTGGACCGCGACGTGGAGGCCCTCGTCCTGGACTCCTGCTACCGCGGCACGCAGGTCGAGGAGGACGCCCGCCGGCTGCCCTGCCCGCTCGAGTGGCACCCGGGGTTCCGGATCACCGTCGACGTGCTGCGCCGCCGTCCGGACTTCCGCGGACCGGAGTTCGTCGCCCTGGGCGAGGAGATCGCCGAGGACGGCCTGCTGGACGCACGGATCATCGGCGACGCCGAGCGCAGCGGCCGGTACCACCCGCAGGACCTCAAGCGGGTCTGGCACTACGTCGCGCACTTCGGCGCGCCGCAGGCCACGAGCCCGGCACCGGCACCGGCACCGGCCGCCTTGGCCATGCCTTGACGCACAATTGACCTGATCACGGGCGAGAGGCACCGACCGGCCTGGCTACCGTCGGGGCCATGTCACCCCTCCCCCGGACGCCGGTGCTCCCGGTCCTGCCCTATCGCAAGCCGACCCGCGGCCGCGACTACTGGGTCATCGACGACGTGCTCCCCGACGCCGAAGCCGTCCGGGCCCGCTGCCTGGCCCGCGACGACTGGAGCCGGGGCTACCCGCACAAGCCCGAGACCTGGCCGGGCATGCGCACCATGCCGGGCCTGACACCGGACGAACTCGCCCACGTCGAGGGCCTGGTGACGAAGGCGACCGGTGCACGCCGGATCTGGGCGGAGACCGGGCCGGCCGGCGCCACCGTGAACCACAACTGCATCCAGGTGGTCGGCAAGGACGAGTGCGAGCCGCGCCCGCACACCGACTCGCGCGCGGTGTGCCGCTACGCCGCGGTGCTCTACCTCAACCCCGAGGCGCCGAAGGACTGCGGCACCAGCTTCTACCGCCAGCAGCTCCCGGGCGGGGCGCTGGGCGGCAACATCGTGGCCGCCCCGCACAACAACCTGGTCGATGCGCTCGGCACCCGCTTCGTGCCCGCCGACGCCTTCGTCGAGGACGTCCGCGTCCCGCACCGCTTCAACCGGCTGCTGCTGTACAGCGCCAACATCATCCACACGGCGACCGGCTACTGGGGCAGCACGACGGAGGACAAGCGGATGACCGCGGTCTTCTTCTGGATGGCCTGAGCACAACGACCCTGCCGCATACCAGGTATGCAAGGTCGTTTAGAGTCTCCTCGAACACGCCTCCGACCGGCGGCGTGGCCACGGGGAGGGGGCTCGATGCCGTTCGGCAGCAGCATGGTTCGTAGGCGTACCGCACCAGCGCTCGCCATGGCGGCCGCCATGGCCCTGTCGCTGGGCGGCTGCGCCTCGTACGAGACCACCGCCCCGCGGGCGGCCCGCGACCGGGCGTCGGCGGTCTCCCAGGACACCGCCGTCCAGGGCGTCGACTGCCGCAAGGCCACCTGTGTGGCCCTCACCTTCGACGCCGGGCCGAGCGAGTACACGCCGGGGCTGCTCGACATCCTCAAGCGGGAGAACGCGCACGCGACCTTCTTCATGCTCGGCAAGAACCACGTGGTGGAGCACCCCGACACCGTCCGCCGCATCGTCGCCGAGGGCCACGAACCGGCCAACCACACCTGGACGCACCGCATCCTCACCGAGATCCCGTCCGCGGAGGCGCGCGCCGAGATATCCCGCACCCAGGACGCGGTGGAGCGGATCACCGGCAGGCGGCCCGTCCTGATGCGCCCGCCGCAGGGCCGCACCGACGACGAGGTGTCCCGGATCTGCGCCGAACTCGGCGTCGCCCAGGTGCTGTGGAGCGTCACCGCCAAGGACTACGACACCGACGACTCCGCGCTGATCCAGCAGCGCGTCCTCGACCAGGTCCGCCGCGACGGGATCATCCTGCTGCACGACATCTACCCGGGCACCGTCCCGGCCGTCCCGGGCATCCTCGCCGAACTCCACCGCCGCGGCTACACGGTGGTGACGGTCTCCCAGCTCCTCGCCCCCGCGGCCCCGGAGCCGGGCCGCGTCTACCGGCCCTGACCACCCCGACCGGCGCGCACAGCGGTACCGCCGGCCGGGTGCTCCGCACGGGGCACCCGGCCGGCGGCGACTCCCGCTACTGGTAGACGCGGACGTAGTCCACGAGCATCTTCTGCGGGAACACGGTCGAGGCGTCCGGGGCGCCCGGCCAGTCGCCGCCCACCGCGTTGTTGAGGATCAGGTAGAACGGGTGGTCGTACACCCACGGGCCGCGGGTCGCCTCCAGGGCGGTGCGGTCCACGGTGAAGAAGGCGTTGCCGTCCACGTAGAACGTCATGTGGGCGGAGTCCCAGTCCACCGCGTAGGTGTGGAAGGCGCCGGCGAAGTCGGTGCCCGCCAGGGTGTACGGCGAGCCGTACCCGCCCGCGCCGTTGTAGGCGGGCGCGTGCAGCGTGGAGTACACCGTGTCGGCGACCTTGCCCACGTGCTCCATGATGTCGATCTCACCCGAGTACGGCCACGGGGTACCGGACTTGAAGTTGGAGCCGAGCATCCAGAAGGCCGGCCAGAGGCCCTGGGTACCGGTCACCTTGATCCGGGCCTCGGCGTGGCCGTAGGTGAAGTCGAAGTGGCCGGAGGTGTTGATCCGGCCGGAGGTGTACTGGCAGGTGGTGCTGCCGGAGAGCGGGTCCCGCGGGCAGGACGAGCCGGGGGTGACCTCCTTGCGGGCCTCGATCACCAGGTTGCCGGTGCCGTCCTGGAAGAGGTTCTTGTTGCCGGTGGTGTAGTACTCCAGCTCGTTGTTGACGCCCGGGCCGGGGTCGGTGGTCCACTTGCCGGCGTCCGGCGCGGTGCCGTTCGGGCCGTTGAACTCGTCGCTGAAGACCAGCCGGCCGGCCGGGAAGGTCGGGTTCGGCGGCAGCGGCGGCGGGGTGACGGGGTTGCCGCCGGTGCCGAACACCTGGAACTCCCAGAGCGAGTAGCCGTACTGGGTGGCCCGGGCGGTGCCGTACATCCGGACGTAGCGGCCGGTGCCGTTCAGGTTGGTGATGGTCTCCTTGAAGCCCTTGCCGGTGGTGGTGGAGTAGATGTCCGTCCAGTTGGCGGCGTCGCTGGAGACCTGCAGCCTGTACGCGGTGGCGTAGGCCGGGTCCCACTGCAGGATCACCTTGTGGACGGTGGCGGTGGCGCCGAGGTCGATGTAGATCCAGGCCGGGTCGCTCCAGGCGGCGGTGGCCCAGCGGGTGGCCGGGTCCTGGTCCACGGCCTTCCCCGGCGTGCAGTTGCCGCAGCCGCCGTCGTTCTGGCTGCTGGAGGCCACGGCCGGTTTGTTGTACGAGAGTTGGACATCGCCGCCGCCCGTGCCGCCGCCGGGGGTGCCGTACACCTGGAACTCCCAGAGCGAGTAGCCGTACTGGGTGGCCCGGGCGGTGCCGTACATCCGGACGTAGCGGCCGGTGCCGTTTACGGTGAGGTTCTGGGTGCCGCCGGTGCCTGCGGCGGTGCTGTAGACGTCCGTCCAGGTGGTGCCGTCGGCGGAGGTCTGCAGCTTGAAGCCGGTCGCGTAGGCGGCCTCCCACTGCAGGACGACACGGCTGACGGTGGCGGTGGCGCCCAGGTCGACCTGGAGCCACTGCGGATCGGCGAAGGCGCTCGACCAGCGGGTGCCGGCATTGCCGTCGACGGCGGCCCAGGCGGGGAAGGCCACGCCGTTCTCGGTGGAGGAGGCGGTGACGGCCTTGCCCTGGGAGAGCAGGCTCTCCGCCGCGGGGGCCGCGGGGGCGAACGGGACGAGCAGGGCGCCGACGGCGAGCAGCAGGGCCGTCAGCAGCCAGGGCAGCGCCCGCCGGGGGCGCGGCACGCGCGACAGGACGTGCGGTGGTGCCGTTGTCATGGGGAACTCCAGCTGGGTGGGGTGGTGCGGAGTCTGAACGACGGTGCATCGGTGGGGGCGGGCCCGCGCACGGCGGTCCGCGCGCCGTCGGCCTGCGGGGCCGGGGGTGGTCCATGGCCGTCCTCGGGCGGGGGTCGGGTGGCCGGTCAGGCGGAATCGCGCACGACCAGGGCGGTGGGCAGCACCAGCGCCGGTCCGGCCTCCTCCCCGGCTGCCAACCGCTGCACCAGGCGGACGAGTTGGCGGCCGAGCTGCTCGATCGGCTGGTGCACGGTGGTGAGCGCGGGCTCGGCGAGGCGGGCGCAGTCGACGTCGTCGAAGCCGACCACGGCCACGTCCTCGGGCACCCGGCGGCCGGCCCGCCGAAGGGCGTCGAGCGCGCCCAGCGCCATCTGGTCGGAGGCGGCGAACAGGCCGTCGATCCGCGGCTCCTCCGCCAGCAGCCGGGCGGCCGCCGCCCGGCCGCCTTCGACGGTGAAGTCGGCCTCGGCGACCAGCGGACGGCGGTGCACCCGGGAGATCTCGCGCAGGTAGGCGGCCAGCCGGTCCTGCCCCGCCGGGGCGGAGGAGGGCCCGGCGACGGTGGCGATCCGGGTCCGGCCGATCTTCTTCAGGTACCGGACGGCGGCAGCCGCACCGCCCGCGTTGTCCACCCCGATGTAGGGCAACTGCAGCCCACCGTAGGAGCGTTCGCTGCACACCACGGGGATGCCGGTGCCTGCCAGCAGGCCGGGCAGCGGATCGCGGTCGTGCACCGAGGCGAGCACCACGCCGTCCACGTGCCCGCCCCGCGCGTACTGCTCGATCCGCCGCCGGCCGGCCGCGGAGCCGGCCAGCAGGATGACCAACTGTTCGTCGGACTCCTCGAGTTCGGCCGTGGCACCGCGGATCAGGGTGGGGAAGAAGCCCTCCGAGAAGACCTGCCCCATCCCCTCCGGCAACACCAGGGCGTACGAGCCGGTGCGGCGGCTCACCAGGGAGCGGGCGGCCTGGTTGGGCACGTACCGCAGGTCGGCGACGGCGCGCAGCACGGCGGACCGGCGCCGCTCACTGACCGGGTGGGAGCCGCTGACCACCCGGGAGGCGGTGGCCCGGGAGACCCCGGCACGCTCGGCGACGTCCTCCGTGTCAATGGGCGTGCGCCTGCCAGCTACGCCCAGATGAGAAAACGCTCTCCACGCGCAGGCCGACAGGGCGTGCGGAGGTACCCCCACACGCCCTTACGCGGGCTGCCTCGGCTCAGGCGGACTGGCGGATCACCAGTGACGGCCGGAAGACCACCATCGGCATCGTCTTGGCCGGCTCCGCGATCTGACGCAGCACCAGCCGCGCCATCTCGGCCGCCATGTCCTCGACCGGCTGCCGCACCGTGGTCAGCTGCGGGTCGCAGGCGAGCGCCGCACTGCTGTCGTCGAAGCCCACCACCGCGACGTCCTCGGGCACCCGCCGCCCGCTGCGCGAGAGCACCGGCAACGCGCCGAGGGCCATCAGGTCCGAGGCGATGAACACCGCGTCCAGGTCGGGCGCCCGCTCCAGCAGCACCCGCATCGCCGCCGCGCCGCCGTCCTGCGTGAAGTCGCCCTCCACGTACACGCCCTCGCCGTGGCCGTGCGCGGCCAGCGCCTCGCGGAAGCCGGTCAGCCGCTCCTGGCTGGCGGGCATGTCCAGCGGGCCGGTGATCGTCGCGATCCGCTTCCGCCCCAGCCCCACCAGGTGGTCGACCGCCAGCCGGACGCCCTCCCGCTGGTCCACGTCCACGTACGCGATCGAGCTGGACGAGGCGGGCCTGGACGCCTGCACCGCCGGGATGCGGGCCTCGGTGAGCCAGGCCGGCAGCGGGTCGGCGGCGTTGGAGGAGATCAGGATGACGCCGTCGACGTGGCCCTGCCGCAGGTAGCCGAGCAGTTGGCTGCGCGACTCGGCGTCGTCCGCCAGCATCAGCACCATCTGCATGCCCTGCGGGCGCAGCACCTGGATGACGCCGCTCACCACCCGGCCGAAGTGCGGGTCGGTGAACATCCGCCCGACGAACGGGTCCAGCGGCTGGTTGCGCCGCTCCGCCTCGGAGACCACCAGGGCCACCGAGTTGGTGCGCCGGGTGACGAGCGAGCGGGCGGCGGAGTTCGGCACGTAGTTGGTGGCGGCGACGGCCTCCTCGACGATCCGGCGGAGCTCGGGATCGACGGTGGACTTGCCGTTCACCACGCGGGACACGGTCGCTCGGGACACGCCGGCCACCTTCGCGACGTGTTCCAGCGTCACGGGTCTGGTCGACGGTGGCAGATCGGTGGTCACGCTGCAGTTATACCCCGAGGGGGACCGCCACCCGCCCCCGCCTCCCGAACCCGCGCCCCGGACCCGGCCCGACCCGGCAGGCGGCCCGGCGCGATCAGCCGCGGGCGTGCGCGGCGGCGCGAGCCACCAGCTCCTCGTCCGGGCGGATGCCGGTGTACAGCTCGAACTGCTCCAGGGCCTGCAGCACCAGCACCTCGACCCCCGTGATCACGGGTGTGCCCGCCGCCCGGGCGGCGCGGACGAGCGGGGTCTCCACCGGCAGCGCGACCACCTCGAAGACGGTGCCGGCGGCGCGGACGGCCTCCTCCGCGAAGGCCAGGTCCTCGGCCTCGGGCCCGCCCGCCATGCCGATCGGCGTCGCGTTCACCAGCAGCGCCGCCTGCAGGCCGCCGGCGTCCGGCCGCCAGTCGAACCCGTACCGGTCGGCGAGCTCCCGCCCGGCCTGCGGGTTGCGGGCGACGACCGTGCCCTGCCGGAAGCCGGCGTCGTGCAGGGCACCGGCGACGGCCTTCGCCATGCCACCGCTGCCGCGCAGGACGAAGTCGGCCCCGGCCGGCACCTTCCGGCTCTCCAGCAGCAGCCGGATCGCGGTGTAGTCGGTGTTGTGGGCGGTCAGCCGGCCGCCGTCGTTGACCAGGGTGTTCACCGAGCGGAGGGCGGCGGCGGACGGCGCCACCTCGTCCACGAGCGGGATCACGTCCTCCTTGAAGGGCATGGAGATCGCGCAGCCGCGGATGCCGAGCGCCCGCACTCCGCCGATGGCGGCGGGCAGGTCGTCGGTGGTGAAGGCCTTGTAGACGTAGTCCAGGCCGAGTTCGCCGTACAGGTAGTTGTGGAAACGCGTCCCGAAGTTGCCGGGCCGGGCCGCGAGCGACATGCACAGGCGGGTGTCCTTGGTGATCTGCACGGCCGTCCGCTCCTCTCCGGTGGCTGCCGGGCCGTGATCAGCCTATCCCCGCGCCCCTGCACCGCCCGGCTCCAACGGCGCCCGGCCCTGCGCCAGGACGCCAGGACGGCGAGGAAGGCGAGCGCGGAGAGGCCGGTCCACCACCGGACGGCCGTGGTGCCGCCCTCCGCCCGGGCGTCGGCGGCTGCGGCCAGCGCCCAGACCTGGAAGGCCACCAGGACGCCGGCGAGCACCACCCGGCGCCGGGCGGGCCGCGGCGGCTCCGGTCCGGTCCCGCCGCTCTCCCCGGGCGCGCTCACGGCTCGCAGCCGATCCGGTCTGCGGTGTCCGGGTCGCGTGCGCGCAGGCCGCGGCAGAGGCCCGCCCGCTCGTCCTCGCCGGGGCGTGCGGTGCCGACCGCCCAGACCGCGCCGCGAGCGTCCTCGGTGAGCAGGACCTTCGGCAGCGCGCGGGGCGGCGGCCCGCCGGTGACCTCACCCGTCCGGACGTCGAACCCGCCGCCGTGGCACGGGCAGTGGAGGTCGCCGTCGGGCCCGTGCCCGGGGCGGTGCACCAGGGCGCAGGCGAGGTGGGTGCAGACGGCGGAGCGGCCGACGAGTGTGCCGTCGGCGAGCCGGACGGCCAGGGCGCGGTCCTCGGGGCCGGGGTAGGCGAAGGCGACGGCCTGGCCGCGGGCGATCCGGTCGGCGATCCGGACGGGGACGGCGGTGCCGTCGCCGCGACGCGGCAGGGCGCCGGCGGCGACCAGGGCGGTGCCGGTGGCGAGTCCGCCGGAGACGGTGGCGGCGACGCGCAGGCAGTCGCGGCGGGTGGGGAGGTCCTTGCCGGTCACCACGGGCTCGGCACCTCCGCCTCGCGAGCGGGACGCTCCTCGGCCGTACGGGCCCGGCCGCGGAGGATCCGGCGGTACCCGCCGTACGGCAGCAGCGCCACTGCGGCCACCAGGGAGACCAGGTGGAGCACCGACAGGAACCGGTGGCCGCCGCCGCCGAGGACCACCTCCGAGGCGGTGAGCAGCAGGCCGGTGGCGGCGACGGCGGCCGGTGCCGCGAGCAGCACCACGTCGCGGGCGCTGCGCCGTCCCGGGTCGTCCCGCCCCTCGCGCCGCCACTGCAGGAGCCCTGCGCAGCCGGCGAGCACCACGAGGGCGGCCAGGTCGAGCCAGTGGCGGACGAGCAGGCCGGGGAGGCCGTCCCGGGTGTAGCCGAGGACGTCCCGGCCGTGCAGCCGCAGCCGCTGACCCGGCCCGTACGTGCCGACGGCGCCGACGGCGAACCAGCCCCAGCCGAGCGGGAGAGCGACGGCTGCGGCCGCCGCGGAGCCCCAGATCACCAGCCGGCCGGCCGGCGAGGGTCGTGGTCCGGGGCGCCGGTGGAGGCGGAGGCGCGGGCGGGACGGGTGCCGGGCCCACCGCAGCAGCCGGCCCGCGCCGGCGGCGATGCGGTCCGCGCCGCGGTGCGCCAGGACCCAGGCGAGGACGACGGTGACGACCGCGTAGGGCACCAGGTCGGAGTCCAGGCCGCGCAGCCCGCGGCTGCCGACGGTGATCGCGAGCACCACCAGCAGCCCGGCGCCGGCGCCGGTGAGTGCGGCGTGTACGGGGCCGCCGCGGGTCTCCGTCCGGCCGGGCGGGACCGCCGGAGGTGCCCGGTCCGGCAGGCCGGTGGTCGCCACGTGCGCCTCCCGTCGTCGGTCCGCCGGTGTCGCGACGACCGTACGCGGGGCGGGGAGCGGCGGCCCGCCGTGGCGGCCGGGCGGGTGAGGCCGGCACCCGGGGCGGGATCAGGGCAGCGGGCGGACCACCGTGCCGTCGCCGCGGACGCCCCCGACCGAGGGACGCTCCGGGCCCGGGCGGTCGACGGCCAGGGTCCGGTCCTGCACCGAGCGGTCGGCGGCCGCGTGCCCGGCGCGGACGGTCAGCCGGACGGTGCGGCGTCCACCCGGACCGGTCCGGCGGGGTCGGTGGTGGCCGCTGTGCCGTCCGGGGAGGGCAGCCGGAGTGCGGGCGCCCGGGACTCCCGGACCACCAGGCCGGCCCCGGCGGCGACGGGCAGGAGCAGCAGGGCGGCGGCGGCCAGCCGGGCGGCCCGGCGGCGGCGGATCAGGTCGCCGGGCCGGACGCGGACGAGGCACGGGTCGAAGCGTTCGCCGTCCCAGTGCCCGGCGAGGTCGTCCGGGACGGCGGCGGCCTCCCGCCGGGCCCGGTCGGGTCTGGTCTCGCCGGCGCGGACGAGCACCGCGGCGACCTCGGAGGGCCGCAGTCCGTCGACGGCGTGCAGGGCGTAGGCGGCCCGGCCGGCGGGGGTGAGCGCGGCGAGCGTCCGGTCGAGGGCGAGGGCGGCGAGGTCGCCGTCCGCGGTGGTCAGGCGCAGGCCCCGGACCTGGGGCAGGACCCGCAGGGCGCGGTCGCCGGGGCGGCGGGCGGCGGCCAGGGCGCGCCGCACCACGCGGTCCCGCAGGTCCTCGTAGAGCTCCTCGGCGGGGCGGCGCCCGGCGGCGCTCCAGGGCGGGCCGGACAGGGCGCGTTGGGTGACGGCGTGGGCGCGCAGCAGGCGCCGCCGCCGGTCCGCCCCGGCGGGCAGCACCAGGTAGGCGATCCGGGCGAGGCGACGGTAGTTGACGACCAGGACCTCCTCCGCGTCGCTCTGCACGCCGCCCTCGGGCGCTGCGGCGGTGCGGCGGTCGGCGGGCCGCGACGCGCGGCGGCGCGGGGTCTGGCGGTCCATGGGCGGGGGCTCCGGTGGCTGTCGGTACGGTCGGCAGCCCGGTTGGACTGCTGATCATCCAACGAGTCGATCATGCGATGGTTGCGGCTCGCTCAACCCCTGCCACCAGGGGCTGCTCGGCCCACACGGTCTTGCCGCGCTCCCCGTACCGGGTGCCCCAGCGACGGCTCAGGTGCATCACCAGGAAGAGGCCGCGGCCGCCCTCGTCGCCGGTCCGGGCCAGCCGCATGTGGGGCGCGGCGGAGTTGCTGTCGGTGACCTCGCAGAGCAGGCCGCGGTCGCGGATCAGCCGCAGCCGGACGGGGCCCTTGCCGTACCGGATGGCGTTGGTGACGAGCTCGCTGACGATCAGTTCGGTGTCGTCGGCGACCCCGTGCAGCCCCCAGGCGGCGAGCTGCTGGGAGACCAGGGTGCGGGCGGTGGAGACCACCGCGGGGTCGGCCGGGAGCGTCCAGATCGCGACCCGGTCACTGCCGAAGATCCTGGTGCGGGCGAGCAGCAGCAGGGCGTCCTCGTCGAGCCGGTGCGGCACGGCGGCGTACGCGACGTCGTCGCACAGTTCGCGCAGGCTGCGGTCAGGATGGGCGAGCAGCCTCCGCAGCCGGTCCCGGTCGCCCTGGCCGGTGCCGTCGGCGCCCGCCGTCAGGCCACGGGTGTACAGCGCCAGCAGGCTGCCCTCCGGCAGTTCGACGGCGACGGCCTCGTAGCCCTCCCCGCCACCGCGGCCGAGCGCGGGGCCGACCGGCACGTCGAAGTCGAGCAGGCCGCCGTTGCGGGCGATCGGCATCAGCGGCGGGTGGCCGGCGGCGGCCGCGCTGCAGCGGCCGGTGACCGGGTCGTAGACGAGGTAGAGGCAGCTCGCGGCGACCTGCGGCTCGCCCGGTTCGGGCACGGTCTCCTCGGCCAGCCGGCGCACCGTCTCGTCGAGGACGCCGAGCAGTTCGTCGGCCGGCAGGTCCTGGCGGGCCAGGGTCTGCACCACGGTGCGCAGCTGGCCCATGGTGGCGGCCGCCTCCACGCCGCGTCCGGTGACCGTTCCGCAGACGAGGGCGACCCGGCCGCCGGAGAGCGGGACGACGTCGAACCAGTCGGCGTCGGCGTCCCCGGACAGGTGCAGGTAGGCGGTGTCGACGGCGGGCAGCTCGGGCGGCCGGACGGGCAGCAGGCGGCGCTGCAGCGCGGTGGCGATGTTCCGCTCGTGCAGGTACTGCCAGGCCCGGTGGACACTGAGCGCCGTCCGGTCGGCCAGCTCGGTCGCGAGTTCGAGGTCCTTCTCGTCGAAGGGGGCCTCGGCGACGGAGCGGATGAAGACGGCGAGGCCGAGCGCGGTGCCGTGCACGGTGAGCGGCACGACGACCAGCGAGCGGGCGCCTGCCTCGGCCAGCCGGCGGGCGCGCGCCGGGTCGGCGACCATCAGCGGGTCGTCGGCGGCGAGGCGGGCGATCAGCCGTGGCCGGTGGTCGTGCATGCTCTGGGTGAGCACGGTCGGGAAGATCAGCGAGGTGAGCGACCCGGTCGGCACCGAACTGCTGAACTCCTGTGTGGAGCGGAGCACGGCCCGGCGCAGCGGCATGTCGGCGGGCACCGGGCCCGGCGGCAGGCGCCGGCCGCGCAGGACGTCGTCCAGCAGGTCGACGATCACGGTGTTCGCGAAGCGGCCGACCGCCACCTCGGCGAGTTCGCCCGCCGTCGCGGTGGCGTCCAGGGTGGAGCCGATCAGCCGCTGCGCGTCGTTCAGGATCGCCAGCCGTTCGGCGTTGGCCTGCTGTTCGGTGATGTCCTCGGCCATCACGGCGAGGCCGAGCACCCGCCCGCCGGGAGCACTCAGCCGGAACATCGACAGCGAGGCCACCATCCGGCGCTCCGGGTCGTGCGGGACGGTCCCGGAGACCTCGAGGCGGCGCACCGAGTTGCCGGTGGCCAGGACGGCCCGGGCGATCTCGGTCAGCTTCTCGTGCGGGAAGCCGGGGGCGAACTCCTCGACCGTCCGGCCCACCACGGCGTCCGGGGGCAGGCCGCGCATGCCGCGGGCCGCGGTGTTGAAACGCACCACGCGCAGCTCCGGGTCGAGTACGAACAGCCCGGCCGGGGCGCGGGTGAACAGCGCCTCCAGCAGCGCGGCGTCGGTGCGGTCGCGGTCGTTCGCCTGCACGGGTGCTCCCCTCTCGGGCAAGGGCTCGCTCTCCCACCTTGTCAGCGCACGGGCGGGCGGCAAGTCGGCCGGGGCCCGCGGCGGCGGGGCACAGCCGCCGGGGCAATCGGTGCGCGGTCCGACGCCCGTGCGGATGCAGCCGCCTGCCGCGCCCGCGACGATGGAGGGCGGACGTGCTGCGGGAAGGCGGTGACGCCATGGCCGACGACGGTGTGTGGCGCAGCCTGCCGTCCCCGCTCCGTGAACTGCTGGAGGGCACCCCGGGCGCGGTCGGCGTCCTCGACACCGACCTGCGGTACCTGTACGTCAACTCCTCCCTCGCCCGGATGAACGGCGTGCCCGCCGAGGAGCACATCGGCCGCACCATCGCCGAGATCGTGCCGGGCATCGACGCGCGCACCGACGTGCTGCGGGCCGTCCTCGCGGACGGCATCCCGCGGGAGACCACCTCCAGCGGGCAGACCCGGGTGCCCTCGCCGCTCGCCCGCCGCTACTTCCACGGCGCCTACCACCGGCTGGAGGTCGACGGCCGGATCGTCGGCCTCGCGGGGATCGTGCTCGAGGTCACCGCCTCCCGGCAGCAGCAGCACGAACTGGAACGCGCCCGCGAGCGGCTCGCCATGTTGGACAGCGCCTCCACCATGATCGGCACCACCCTCGATATGGACACCACCTGCGTGGAACTCGCCCGCTTCCTCGTCCCCGAACTCGGCGACATCGCCTCGGTGGACGTCCTGCCGCCCTCCGAGGACGCACCCGCCCTGCACGCCTCGCGCCGGCACCTGCGACTGCGCCGGGCCTCGCTGGTCTCCGTCCCGGAACTGGAGGAGTGTGCACGGGCCCTCGGCAAGGCCGGCGAGTACATCGACCACCAGCCCGGCTCCGCCACCCGGCGGGCCCTGGAGACCGGCCGGCCCGTGGTGGAGAACCTCCCCTCCGACGCCCGGCTCGGCCGGGCCGCGGCGAGCCCCGACCGGCTGGCGGCACTGCGCCGCGCAGGCGTCCACTCCGGCATGGTCGCGCCGCTGGTGGCCCGCGGCCGTCCGCTCGGCACCGTCACCCTGATCCGGGCCGGCTCCTCGCCGCTGTTCACCCAGGAGGACGCGGTGGTGGTCGCCGACCTCGCGCTGCGGGCCGCCGTCAGCATCGACAACGCCCGCCGCTTCACCCGCGAACACGGCATCGCCCTGGACCTGCAGCGGGCCCTGCTCGCCGAACCGGGTGCCCCGCACCCCGGCCTGGAGGTCGCCTTCCGCTACCGGCCGGCCGGCGCCAGCGCCCTGGTCGGCGGCGACTGGTACGAGACCGTGGCGCGGCCCGACGGCACCACGCTGCTGGCGATCGGCGACGTGATGGGGCACAGCCTGGAAGCCGCCGTCGAGATGAGCCACTACCAGGCCATGCTGCGGATGATCGCCTCCGGCAACCTGCCGCCCGGCCGCATCCTCGACCGGATGGACCGGCTGACCGCACCGCTGGCCGCCGGCCGCCCCGCCACCTGCCTGGCGGTGGTGATGTCCCCGGAGACCGGCGTCTGCACCTTCGCCAGCGCCGGACACCTGCCGCCCGCCCTGATCGCCCCGGACGGCTCCGTCCGACTGCTCGCGGTCGAACCCGGACCACCCCTGGCCACCGGCTTCGGCGGCTTCCCCGAGGTCACCGCCCAGTGCCCGCCCGGCCACCACCTGCTGCTCTACACCGACGGCCTGGTCGAACGCCGCAGCGAACCCATCGACGCCTCGCTGGCCCGCCTGACCCGCCTGCGGCTGCCCCGCGACGCCGGCGGCGAACAACTCCTGGACGCCGTCCTCACTGGCCTCTCCCCCACCGCCGACGACGACGTCGCCCTCCTCGCCGCGACCCTCCGTTGAGCCGGGGTGGTTCCCACAGGGGTGTGGGTTGACCCGTAGGGCGACCCGCGGCCTGTCGGCTTCCCCTACCGGTTCAGTTGGCGGGCGGGGAGGCCTTCGGTGAGGTCTTCGGCGATGAGGCGTTTGGCGATGGTGTCGACAGCAGCGCGGAATTCGGCGCTGCGGGGGCGGCCGGCCTCCCGTTCCAGCTGTTCGTAGAGCCACCGGGCCCAGGCGTGGCTGATCTTCCCGGCCTCCACCTGCCCGGCCTCGGTGTGCATGTAGTAGCCGTTGACCCGGGAGAGCCAGCCCTCGGTGACGGCACGGGTGAAGACCGGTTCGAGCACCTCCGGCGGGAGCCTCCGGCGGGCCGCGATCAGCGCCAGGGAGGAGTGGCCGACGGTGCGGGTGAAGAGTTCGACCTGCATGACCGCCCAGGCCTGGGCCATGTCCAGCCGCGTCCCGGACCCGTCGACGATCCGCCGGGCGGTCTCCAGGTCGGTGCTGCGGATGATGGTGGCGACGGAGAGTTCGAGCACCCGCGCGGAGTCCCCGGAGACCGGCTGGGCGAAGCCCTCCCCCATGTCGGTGGAGGTGGCGCGGGTGGAGTCGCGGAGCTTCACCTGCTTGAGGAAGAGCGCGACGACGAAGCCGATCGCGGCGACCGGCACCGTCCACAGGAAGACGGTGTGCAGGGCGTCGGCGTACGCGTCGACGATCGGGGCGGCCTGGTCGGCGGGCAGTTCGTGCAGCGCCTTCGGGTTCTCGGCGGCGCGCGCCAGGGCGGCCGGGTCGGCTCCGGTGAGGCTCGCCGAGGCGGCGATCCCCTCGGCGAGGCGGTCGCCGAGGGTGTTGGTGTAGATGGTGCCGAAGACGGCGGTGCCGAAGGAGCTGCCGAGGGTGCGGAAGAAGGTGACGCCGGAGGTGGCGGTGCCGAGGTCGGCGTAGTCGACGGTGTTCTGGACGGCGATGGTGAGCACCTGCATGCACAGGCCGATGCCGGCGCCGAGGACGAGCATGTACAGCGACTGCAGCCAGCTCAGGGTGTCGGCGTCCATCAGCGACAGCAGGTAGAGGCCGACGGCCATGACGGCGGAGCCGACGATCGGGAAGATCCGGTAGCGGCCGGTGCGGCTGACCACGGTGCCGCTGAAGACCGAGGCGACCAGCAGACCGAAGACCATCGGGAGGGTCCGCACGCCGGAGACGGTCGCCGAGTCGCCGTCGACGTACTGCAGGAAGGTCGGCAGGAAGGTCATCGCGCCGAGCATGGCGAAGCCGACGATGAAGCTGAGCACCGAGCAGACCGAGAACACCGGGTTGCGGAACAGCCGCATCGGCAGCATCGGTTCGGCCGCGCGGGTCTCCGCCCAGCAGAACAGCCCGAGCGCGACGGCGCCGCCCGCGAACAGGCCGATGATCACCGGCGAGCTCCAGGCGTACTCGTTGCCGCCCCAGCTGGTCGCCAGGATCACGGCGCTGGAGCCGACGGCGACCAGCCCGATGCCGAGGTAGTCGATGACCGGGCGGCCGGCGGAGCGGACGGAGGGGATCGTCCGGGCGGCGGCCACGACCACGACGATCGCGATCGGCACGTTGACGTAGAACGCCCAGCGCCAGGTCAGGTGGTCGGTGAACAGGCCGCCGAGCAGCGGCCCGACCACGGTGGCGACGCCGAACACGGCGCCGATCGCGCCCTGGTACTTGCCGCGCTCGCGCAGCGGGATGACGTCGGCGATCAGCGCCATCGAGGTGACCATCAGACCGCCGGCGCCGACGCCCTGCATGGCCCGCCAGGCGATCAGCAGCGACATGTTCGTCGCCAGGCCGCACAGGAAGGAGCCGGTGATGAAGACGATCGCGGAGACCTGGAAGACCAGCTTGCGGCCGAACAGGTCGCCGAACTTGCCGACCAGCGCCGTGGTCACGGTCTCGGCGAGCAGGTAGGAGGTGACCACCCAGGACATGTGCTCGGCGCCGCCCAGGTCCGAGACGATGGTCGGCAGCGCGGTGCCGACGATGGTCTGGTCGAGCGCGGCGAGCAGCATGCCGAGCATGATCGTGACGAAGACGACGTTGCGCTGCCGCCGGTCCAGGACGGGCGGCGCGGCGGCCGCGGCCGGCGGGCTGGTCTCGCTGGTGGTCACCCTCGCATGGTCGCCCGGCGGGCCGCGGGACGCCCGCGTTGGGCGGCCGCCGCGGTGAACCCCCGTCGGCGGGGGCGTGCGGGCCGGCCCGTAGCGTGGGCGCATGCAGACCGTCGAGCTGACCTGCGCGCCCGCCCTCGACGCGGCGGTGCGGGAGGTCTGGCAGCAGCTCTCCGGGGCCGGGGTGCCGAGCCTGGCCCGCAACACCCACCCCGGGCACCGGCCGCACCTGACGCTGGCCGCCTGCGGGGCCGCGCCCGACGGCGCGCTGGACGCGGTGGGCGAGCTGATGGCCGAGGCGCTGCCGCTGCCGGTGCGGCTGACCGGGCTGCTGTCGTTCTCGGCGCGCAGCCGGCGGCGGGTGCTGAGCTGGTCGCTGGTGCCGACCTTCGAGCTGGTCGACCTGCACCGCCGGGTGTGGCTGCTGCTGGACGGCGCCGAGCAGCCCGACCCGCACTACCTGCCGGGCCGCTGGGCCCCGCACGTCGGGCTGACCCGCCGTCTGGAGCCCGCGGAGCTGGCACTGGCGCACACCGTGGTCGGCCGGCACCCGGACCTCACGGGCGTCTTCGACGCGGCCCGCAGCCACGACACCCTGACCGGCGTCACCGTGCCGCTGGGCGGCTGACCGGGGCAGGATGGCAGGCAGTCGCCCCCTCGGGACGGGAGCCCGCCGTGCTGGAACGAGTCGCCCGGGTGTCGGAGGCGGTCGCCGCCGAGCCCGGCCGGACCGCGAAGATCGCCCTGCTGGCCGACTGCCTGCGGGAGCTGGGTCCGCAGGACGGCCCGGCCGCCGCCGCCCTGCTGTCCGGTGAGTCCCGCCGGATGCGGGTCGGCGTCGGGTACGCGGCGCTGCGCGAGCTGCCGGACCCGGCCGCCGGGCCCTCGCTCGGCGTCGCCGAGACGGAGGGGCTGCTGGCGGAGCTGGCCGCGGTGCACGGGCGCGGTGCGCAGACCGCCCGGCGGGAGCTGCTGGACGGCCTGTTCGGGCGGGCCACCGGGGCGGAGCAGCGGCTGCTGCGCGGGGTGCTGGTCGGCGAGCTGCGGCAGGGCGCGCTGGACGGCGTGATGGCCGAGGCGGTGGCGAAGGCCGCCGGGGTGCCCGCGGCCGCGGTGCGGCGGGCGCTGATGTTCCGCGGCTCGGCGCGGGCCGTCACGGAGGCCGCGCTGACCGGCGGTGCCTCGGCGCTGGCCGCGTTCGGGCTGGAGGTGGGCCGGCCGGTGCGGCCGATGCTGGCCTCCTCCGCGCCGGGCGTCGCGGAGGCGCTGGCGAAGGTCTCCCCGGCGGTCCTGGAGTGGAAGCTGGACGGCATCAGGGTGCAGGTGCACCGGGACGGCGGCGAGGTCGGGGTGTTCACCCGCAGCCTGGACGACATCACCGCGCGCGTCCCGGAGCTCGTCGAGGCCGCACTGGCGCTGCCCGTCCGCTCGGCCGTCCTGGACGGCGAGGCGATCGCCCTGGGCCCGGACGGGCGGCCGCGGCCCTTCCAGGTGACGGCCGCCCGCACCGCCTCCCGGCAGGACCCGCAGCGGCTGCGCGCCGAGGTGCCGCTGCACCCGTACTTCTTCGACCTGCTGCACCTGGACGGCACCGACCTGATCGACGAGCCGGGTGAGCGGCGCTGGGCCGCACTGGCCGGCCTGGTGGACGGCGCCCTGCGGGTGCCGCGGCTGGTCACCGCCGACCCCGCGGAGGCCGCCGCCTTCCTGGACGGTGCCCTCGGCCACGGCCACGAGGGCGTGGTGGTCAAGGACCCGGCGGCGGCGTACGAGGCCGGCCGGCGCGGCGCGGGGTGGATCAAGGTGAAGCCGCACCACACCCTGGACCTGGTGGTGCTCGCCGCCGAATGGGGCACCGGGCGGCGGCAGGGCTACCTGAGCAACCTGCACCTGGGGGCGCGTTCCGGCGGCGAGGAGGGGCTGCCGGAGTGGGTGATGCTCGGCAAGACCTTCAAGGGCCTCACCGACGAACTGCTGGCCTGGCAGACCCGAGAGCTGCTGGCCCGGGAGACCGGCCGCGGCGCGTACGACGTGCGGGTGCGGCCGGAGCTGGTGGTGGAGGTCGCCTTCGACGGGCTGCAGCGCAGCCCGCGGTACCCGGCGGGGCTGGCCCTGCGCTTCGCCCGGGTGATCCGCTACCGGGAGGACAAGACCGCGGCCGAGGCGGACACCGTCGCGACGGTGCGGGCGCTCGCCGCAGAGGATCTCTGACAGCGGTTCACCCGGGGGCGCGACCGGTCGAGCGCCCTGCGCTAGGCTCCGGCCTCCCAGGAGGGGCGGGACGTCCAGGCGCGGAGGGTGCGGCGGCTGTCGAAGCGCAGCGGACGCTTGCTCACCGGGTCGGTGAACTCCAGCACTGCGCCCAGCAGTTGGAGCGGACGGCGGAAGTCGTCCGGGGCGGGCTCGGCGAGCACCTGCGGGTAGAGCGGGTCGCCGAGGATCGGCAGGCCGAGCGAGGCCATGTGCAGCCGCAGCTGGTGGGTGCGGCCGGTGTGCGGGTGGAGGCGGTAGCGGCCGAGCCCGTCGCGGTGCTCCGCGAGTTCGATCCGGCTCTCGCTGTTGGGTTCGCCCTCGACCTCGCGGGCGGCGAGCTCGCCCCGCTCCTTGACGATCCGGCTGCGGACGGTGGCGGGCAGCGGCCGCTGCGGGTCGTACCCGGCGATCGCCTCGTACTCCTTGCGGACCGCGCGGCGCTCGAACAGCCCCTGGTAGGCGCCGCGCAGCTCGGGGCGGGCGACGAACAGCACCAGCCCGGCGGTCAGCCGGTCCAGGCGGTGCGCCGGGCCGAGGCCTGGCAGACCGAGGTCGCGGCGCAGCCGGGCGAGGGCCGTCTCGGTGACATGGCGGCCGCGCGGGGTGGTGGACAGGAAGTGCGGCTTGTCGACGACCACGATCCGCTCGTCCCGGTACAGCACCTCCACCTCGAAGGGCACCGGCGTCTCCGGCTCCAGCTCGCGGTGGAACCAGACGAACTCCCCCGGCCGGTAGGCCGTGTCCGCGGTGAGCGGGCCCCCGGTGGTGACGAAGACGCCCTCGCGCAGCATCGTCTCGACCCGCGCGGGGCCGATCGCCCGGCCGTAACGCTCCAGGAGGTAGCCGCGGACGGTCGGCCACGGCCCGTCCGGGGGCAGCCGGAGCCGGACCGCGTCGATGCCGTCCCGCTGCGGCAGCGGGCTCGCCGGGATGCCTGACCTGCGTCTCACCGTGCGAACCCTATCGGCCCCGCCCGTACCCCCGGGCGGCCCGGGGCGTGCCCCGGCCCCGTGCGCTCCTCTGTGCGGGCTCCGGCAGCCATGGGAGGATGGCAGGGCGGAACGCCGATCTCCTGGACGGTGCCTGGCATGGACGATCCCGAGCAGGGCACGAGCCCGCCGAACCGCCGGGAAACGGCTTCGGAGGGGCCCGTCCGGCCTGCCCAGGACGGGCTGCTCATGGTGCCGATCGCCACCGCACTCATCGCCGACGACGGGCGCATCCTGCACTGGAGCCGGGACGCCGAGACGCTGCTCGGTTACAGCACCGAGGAGGCCGTCGGCGAGTTCGCGGCGAACCTGCTGATCACCGAGGAGCAGCGCGAGGACGTGCTGGTCCTGTTCGATCACATCCTCAGCGGCCGCGCCTGGTCCGGGGTGTTCCCGGTCAAGCACCGCGAGGGCCACCACGTGAACCTCGAGTTCCGCACCCACCCGATCAACGGCCCCGACGGGCATCCCCTGGTGCTGGCCGTCGCCTCCGACGTGACCACGCTGCGCCGGCTGCAGGCCGACCTCGCCGTCTTGGACGGCTTCTTCACCCAGTCCCCGGTCGGCATGGCCGTCTACGACCCGGAGCTGCGCTTCGTCCGGCTGAACGACGCCCTCGCCCGGATCAACGGCCTCCCGGTCGCCGAGCACCTGGGGAGGCGGGTCACCGAGGTGCTGCCCGGCATCAACGGCCGCGAGGTCGAGGCCGTCATGCGCAAGGTGCTGGAGGGCGGCCCGCCGGTCGTCGACTCCCGCTCGCACGGCCGCACCCCCGGCGACCCCACCCACGACCACGCCTGGTCCGCCTCGTACTTCCGGCTGGAGGAGCCCGGCGGGCACGTGCTCGGCGTCAGCTCGACCATCGTCGACGTCACCGAGCGCTACCGGGCCGAGCACGCCGCCGCCCTCGCCCGCGAACGCCTCACCGTGCTCGCCGACGCCACCGCCTCCATCGGCACCACCCTGGACCTGCGCCAGACCGCCCGGGAGCTCGCCGAGGTGATCGTGCCGAGGCTCGCCGACGCGGTCGGCGTCTTCGCCCTGGAACACCTCGTCTCCGGCACCGACGCGGCCGCCGTGGACGACGGGCTGCGGGTGCGCCGCCTCGCCGTCGCCACCGCCGACCCGGAGCACCCGATCGCCGACCTGCCCACCGAGGCCGTCTACCGGGTGCCGCCCGGCTCGGTCTACGAGCAGGTCCTCACCTCCGGCCGGACGGTCGTCGCCCCCAACTGGGACCTGCCGCTGCTCGCCGACGAGGCGCTGACCGAACGCGTCCGCAGCTACCTCGACGACCGCCCGCGGCCGGTGCGGGTCGCCCCGCTGGTCGCCCGCGGCACCGTCCTCGGCATGGTGGTGTACTCCCGCAGCCCCGACCGGGAGGGCTTCGGCCCGGAGGACAGCACCCTCGGCGACGAACTCGCCTCCCGGGCCGCCGTCGCCATCGACAACGCCCGGCTCTACCTGCGCCAGCAGCAGACCGCGCAGGCCCGCGAGCAGGCCCTCACCGAGGCCCGGGCCGCCCAGGAGCGGCTCGCCCTGGTCAACGCCGCCTCGGCGCGGATCGGCACCACCCTCGACCTCACCCAGACCGCCCGCGAACTCGCCGAGACCGCCAGCCCCCGGCTCGCCGACACCGTCGTCGTCGAAGTCCTGGACGCCCTGGTGCGCGGCGCCGAGACCGGCGGCCCCGGCCGCGCGGACCGCTCCGCCGTGCTGCGCCGGATGGCCTTCCACACCGTGCCCGGCAGCGGCATGAGCCCGGTCTCCCCGGTCGGCAGCGTGCACCGCTTCCACCCGTCGACGCCGTACGCCTGGGTGCTCGCCCACCGCCGCCCGGTGCTGCTGCCGCACCTCGACGAGCCGACGCTCAACTGGTTCAACGACGACCCGGAGCGGGCCGCCGCCGTCCGCGAACAGCGGGTCCGCTCGGTCATGGTGGTGCCGCTGATCGCCCGCGGGGCCGCCGTCGGCATCGCCACCTTCTACCGCAGCGTCACCGAACGCCCCTACGACGAGGAGGACCTACGCCTCGCCGGGGAGCTCGCCGCCCGCGCCGCCGTCTCCATCGACAACGCCCTGCTGTACACCCGCGAGCGGGACGCCGCCGAGCAGCGGCAGCGGGCCCTGGAGGCGGCCGGCGCCGCCCAGGCCCGCCTCGCCCTGCTGAACGAGGCCTCCACCCGGATCGGCACCACCCTCGACCTGCAGCGCACCGCGCAGGAGCTGATCGACGTGGTGCTCCCCCGGTTCGCCGACTTCGTCACCGTCGACCTGCTGGAGTCCGTCCTGGAGGGCGACGAGCCGGAACCGGTGCCGCGGGACGGCTCGGTGATGCTGCGGGCCGTCGCCGTCGGCGAGATCGACGAGGAAGGCAAGATGATCGGCGCCGCGGACCCGGTCGGCGGCGGCTCCCGCTCCGCGCAGCTGTACGCGCAGAGCCTGCGCACCGGCCGCTCCATCCTCGTCCCGCACGTCGACGAGCAGGCACTGCGCCGGATCGTCGCCCACCCCGACCGGATCGCCCCCAGCCTGGACGCCGGTGTCCACTCGTACCTGATGGTGCCGCTGCTGGCCCGCGGCACCGTGCTCGGCGGCGTCGAGTTCGTCCGCACCCGCAACCCGGAGGCCTTCACCCACGCCGACGTGGCGCTCGCCGAGGAACTCGCCGCCCGGGCCGCCGTCTGCATCGACAACGCCCGGATCTACCGGCGCGAGCGGGACACCGCGCTCACCCTGCAGCGCAGCCTCCTCCCGCAGGACGTGCACCGCACCCCCGGCCTGGAGATCGCCCACCGCTACCTGCCCAGCAGCGTCATCAGCGAGGTCGGCGGCGACTGGTTCGACGTGGTGCCGCTCAGCGGCGGCCGGGTCGCCCTGATCGTCGGCGACGTGATGGGCCACGGCATCCGGGCCGCCGCCACCATGGGCCAGCTGCGCACCGTCGCCCGCACCCTGATCACCTTGGAGATGGACCCGGCCCGGGTGCTGCGCCGCCTCGACGACGCGGCCGCGGCGATCGGCGAGAGCCAGTTCGCCACCTGCGTCTGCGTGCTCTTCGACCCGGTCGACCGGATCTGCACCGCCGCCACCGCCGGCCACCTGCCGCCGGTGATCGCCCGCTCCGACGGCTCCACCGAACTGCTGGAGCTGCCCCCGGGCGCCCCGCTCGGCGTCGGCGGCGTGCCCTTCGAATCCGTGCACACCACCCTCGACGAGGACGCCATCCTGGTCCTCTACACCGACGGACTCGTCGAGCGCCGCGGCCGCGACCTCGACGAGGGCATCGAACTGCTGCGCCGCACCGTCGCCGAACGCCGCGACTCGCTGGAGCAGACCTGCGACGCCGTACTGGCCGCCCTCGGCGCCGCCGCCGGGCAGGACGACATCGCCGTGATCATGGCGCACTCCCGGCCGATCGGCGGCGACCGGCTCGCCACCCTCACCCTCGCCGGGGACCGCGCCATGGTCCGGCACGCCCGGCGCTTCGCCCGCGAGACGCTCACCGAGTGGGGGCTGACCGGGCTCACCGACATGGTCGAGCTGCTGACCAGCGAACTCATCACCAACGCCCTGGTGCACGCGGGAGCCCCCGTGCAACTGCGGATGTTCCGCAACCAGGTGCTCACCGTGGAGGTCGCCGACCGGGACCGGCAGGAGCCGCGGCTGCGGCGGGCCCGCGCCGAGGACGAGGGCGGCCGCGGCATGCACCTGGTCAACGAACTGGCGCACCGCTGGGGAGTCCGGGCCACCAAGGACGGCAAGGTGGTGTGGTTCGAGCTGGAACTGCCCCCGGGCGCCGGCCGCTGATCCGGCGCCCGTCGCTCCACCTCCCCCGCATCCGTCGCCACCGGCACTCGGCGGGCCGATAGGGGCGCCCGAGTGCCTTCGCAGCCCTTCCCCCGGTCGGGCGAAGGGCTGCTCCGTCGAGGTGAGGCGGGCGGGTGACAGAGCCGTGTCGGTTCGTACGCGGGCGGTGGCGGGACGGACGATCGGTGCCGTCCGGCTTTCCGACCAGGAGGACTCATGCGCTCCAGCCTTGCCAGGTTCACCACCGCCGCACTCATCTCCGGCCTCGCCGTCCTCGGTGCCGCCGGAACGGCCTCCGCCCACGGCGCACTGTCCGTCGGCGGCGACGCCAGCGCCGTCGAGGGCGGCGCCCTCGCGGTCGGCGGCGACGCCGAGGCGCTCGTCGAGGGCGCCCTCGCGGTGGGCGGCGACGCGTACTCCGCCGAGGGTGCGGCCTTCGCGGTGGGCGGCGACGCCGCCGGCTACGGCCTCGGCCTCGCGGTCGGCGGGGAGTCGTCCTCCTGACCCCGTACCGACCCGTGGATGCGGCGGCGGCCGGGCGGCACCCCTCTCCTCGGGCCGCCCGGCCGCCGCCGTGGTCGGTCTACTGCGGGGTGACGTAGGCGCCGGAGATGCCGCCGTCCACCAGGAAGGTGTTGGCGGTCATGAACGAGGAGTCGTCGCTGGCCAGGAAGGCCACCGCGGCGGCGATCTCCTCCGGCTCGGCGAACCGGCCGAGCGGGATGTGCACCAGGCGGCGGGCGGCCCGCTCCGGGTCCTTGGCGAACAGCTCCTGCAGCAGCGGGGTGTTGACCGGCCCCGGGCAGAGCGCGTTGATCCGGATGCCCTCGCGGGCGAACTGCACGCCCAGCTCCCGGGACATCGCCAGCACCCCGCCCTTGGACGCGGAGTAGGAGATCTGCGAGGTCGCCGCGCCCATCACCGCCACGAAGGAGGCGGTGTTGATGATCGAGCCCTTGCCCTGCCGCTGCATGTGCGGGATCGCGTACTTGCAGCACAGGTAGACGCTGGTCAGGTTGACGTCCTGGACGCGCTTCCACGCCTCCAGGCCGGTGGTGAGGATGGAGTCGTCGTCCGGCGGGGAGATGCCCGCGTTGTTGAAGGCGATGTCCAGGCTGCCGTACTCCTCGACCGCCCGCTCGTACATGCCGCGCACCGCGTCCTCGTCGGTGACGTCGGCCCGCACGAAGAGGCCGCCGACCTCGTTGGCGGCCTTGGCGCCGGTCTCCTCGTCGAGGTCCACGCAGACGACCTTGGCGCCCTCCGCGGCGAAGCGCCGCGCGGTGGCCAGGCCGATGCCGCTGCCCGCTCCGGTGATGACCGCCACCCGGCCGTCCAGTCGCTTGGTCATGCTGGTCACTCCTCCGTGGAGATGAAGACGTTCTTGGTCTCGGTGAAAGCGTCGAGGGCGTCCGGGCCGAGCTCGCGGCCCAGGCCGGACTGCTTGAATCCGCCGAACGGCGTCGAGTAGCGCACCGAGGAGTGCGAGTTGACGGACAGGTTGCCCGCCTCCACGCCGCGGGCGACCCGCAGGGCCCGGCCCACGTCCCTCGTCCAGATCGAGCCGGACAGCCCGTAGTCGGTGGCGTTGGCGATCCGCACCGCGTCCGCCTCGCCGCGGAACGGCACCACCGCCACCACCGGGCCGAAGATCTCCTCGGTGAAGGCCCGGTCGTCGTGCCGCACGGGCGCCAGCACCGTCGGCGGGTACCAGAAGCCCGGCCCCTCCGGCGCGCTGCCGGTGAACGCCGCCGCCGTCACGTACGAGGCCACCCGCTCGCGGTGCGCGGCCGAGATCAGCGGCCCCATCTCGGTCTTCTCGTCCGCCGGGTCGCCGACCCGCACCCCGCGGACGGCCGGCTCCAGCAGCGCCAGGAAGTCCTCGTACGCGGACTCCTCGACCAGGATCCGGGAGCGCGCGCAGCAGTCCTGCCCCGCGTTGTCGAACACTGCGTACGGCGCGGTGGCGGCGGCCTTCGCCAGATCGGCGTCGGCGAAGACGATGTTGGCGCTCTTGCCGCCCAGCTCCAGGGTCACCGGCTTCACCTGGGCCGCGCAGCCCGCCATGATCTCCTTGCCGACCCGGGTGGAACCGGTGAACACCACCTTGCGGACGTCCGGGTGGGTCACGAAGCGCTGCCCGACCACCGGGCCGCGGCCGGGCAGGACCTCCAGCACGCCCTCCGGAATGCCGGCCTGCAGGGCGAGTTCACCGAGCCGCAGCGCGGTCAGCGGGGTGAGCTCGGCGGGCTTCAGGACGACCGTGTTGCCCGCCGCGAGGGCCGGGGCGAGGCCCCAGGCGGCGATCGGCATCGGGAAGTTCCACGGCACGATGATGCCGACGACGCCCAGCGGCTCCTTGAACGTCACGTCGATGCCGCCGGCCACCGGGATCTGCCGGCCGAACAGCCGCTCGGGCGCGGCGGCGTAGTACTCGATGACGTCGCGGGCGTTGCCCGCCTCCCAGCGGGCGTTGCCGATGGTGTGCCCGGCGTTGGCGACCTCCAGGGCGGCCAGGTGCTCGCGGTCGGCGTCCACCGCCGCGGCGAACGCCCGCAGCAGGCGGGCCCGGTCCGCCGGGGCGAGGCGCCGCCACGGCTCGAACGCCGCCCTGGCCCTCGCGATCGCGGCGTCCGTCTCCGCGAGGCCGGCCATGTCGACGGTGGTGATCACCTCCTCCGTCGCCGGGTTGACCACCTGGTAGCGGTCGGGGTCGGTCATCAGAAGGGCTCCTTGTCCGGTGGAGGAACAATGCTCGGGGTGCTGCCCGCGCCTCCGGGGGCGCCGCCCGCCGCGTGCACGAGTGCCTCGAAGAGGCGGAGGTCGTCGGGGTCGGTCTCGGGGTGCCACTGGACGCCCAGCGCGAAGCGGTGGCCGGGGAGTTCGACGGCCTCGACGGTCTCGTCGGCGCTCCAGGCGGTGGGGTGCAGGCCGGTGCCGAGGCGGGCGACGGCCTGGTGGTGGTAGCAGTTGACCTTGGTGTGGTCGCCGAGGACGGCGGCCGTCCGGCTGCCCGGCCGGATGCGGACGGGCTGCCGCACGTACTCCGCCGGGACGTGCTGGTGGCTGCCGTCGGGGAGGTGCTGGAGGAGGGTGCCGCCGAGCGCCACGTTGAGCAGCTGCATGCCGCGGCAGACGCCGAGCAGCGGCAGGTCCCGCTCCAGGGCCGCCTCCAGCACCTCGGACTCCCAGGCGTCGCGGGGCCGGTGGGGCTCCCCCGTGCGCGGGTCGGCGGCGGCGCCGTACCGGGCCGGGTCGATGTCGGAGCCGCCGGCGAGGACCAGCCCGTCGAGCGCGTCGACCAGCCGGCCGGCGCCGCCGGGCTGCGGGGGCAGCAGGACGGGTGTGCCGCCGGCCCGGGAGACCGCGTCGACGTAGGTCTGCGGGACGAGCGAGGCGCGCTGCTGCCACACCGACCAGGCGGCCTCCTCCTGGTAGCTGGTGATGCCGATCAGCGGGCGGTGGTGCAGGGTGCTCACAGCCGCTCGAATCCGCGGCGCCGCTCCCAGTCGGTCACCGCCCGGTCGTAGGCGGCGAGTTCGACCCGGCCGGCGTGGGCGTAGTGCCGGACGACGTCCTTGCCGAAGGCCTCGGTGGCGGCCTCGCTGCCCTCGAAGGCGTCCACCGCGTCGCGCAGCGTGGCGGGCACCCGGGGGGCGTCGGAGGCGTACGCGTTGCCGGTGAACTCCGGCTCCAGTTCGAGCTGGTGCTCGATGCCGTGCAGGCCGGCGGCGATCAGTGCGGCGACCGCCAGGTAGGGATTGACGTCGCCGCCGGGGACGCGGTTCTCGAAGCGGAGCGAGGAGCCGTGGCCGACCACCCGCAGCGCGCAGGTGCGGTTGTCGCGGCCCCAGGCGATCGCGGTGGGCGCGAAGCTGCCCGGCACGTACCGCTTGTAGGAGTTGACGGTGGGTGCGAGCAGCAGCGCGAACTCGCGCAGGCACGCGAGCTGCCCGGCGAGGAAGTGCTCCATGGTGCGGGAGAAGCCGTACGGGCCGTCGCCGGCCATCACCGGGGTGCCGGCCGCGTCGCGCAGGCTGAGGTGGATGTGGCAGGAGTTGCCCTCGCGCTCGTCGTACTTGGCCATGAAGGTGAGGCTGCAGCCCTCCTGGGCGGCGATCTCCTTGGCACCGGTCTTGTAGACGGCGTGGTTGTCGCAGGTGGTGAGGGCGTCGGCGTACTTGAAGGCGATCTCGTGCTGGCCGAGGTTGCACTCGCCCTTGGCGGACTCCACGGTGAGGCCGGCGCCGGCCATCTCGTTGCGCAGCCGGCGCAGCAGGGGTTCGATGCGGGCGGTGCCGAGGATCGAGTAGTCGACGTTGTACTGGTTGGCCGGGGTGAGGCCGTGGTAGGCACGCTCCCAGGCCTGTTCGTAGCTGTCGCGGAAGACGATGAACTCGAGTTCGGTGCCGGCGTACGCCTGCCAGCCGTAGCCGGCGAGGCGTTCCAGCTGGCGGCGCAGCACCTGCCGCGGGGAGACGGTGACCGGGCGGCCGTCGTGGTGCCGGACGTCGCACTGGACCATGGCGGTGGCCGGGTGCCAGGGCACCATGCGCAGGGTGGCGAGGTCGGGGGCGAGGACGAGGTCGCCGTAGCCGCTCTCCCAGGAGGAGACGGCGTAGCCGTCCACGGTGTTCATGTCGGTGTCGACGGCGAGCAGGTAGCCGCAGCCCTCGGCGGCGCCGGGGACGACGTCGGTGAGGAAGTACTCGGCGGCGAGGCGCTTGCCCTGCAGGCGGCCCTGCATGTCGGTGATGGCGAGGACGACGGTGTCCACGCTGCCGTCGGCGACCAGCTCGCGCAGCCGGTCGAGGGTGAGCCGGGGGCTGCTCATCGGATCTCCAGTTCGGCTTCGAGGGCGGCGAGTTCCTCGGGCGTGCCGTGGACCTTGGGGCCGGTGAACCAGTGCCTGGCGGAGACCAGCCACCACAGGCCTGCGAAGCCGAGGACGACGCTGACCGCGACGGGCGTGTAGTTGAAGCTGACGGCGGTGACGGGGCTGACGGTGGGCAGCATGAACAGCACGGTGATCACGGCCGTCCAGCCGACCGCGACGGTCCCGATGATCCTGCTCCAGCGGCCCAGATGCCAGGGGCCGCGCTGGAAGGCGTCACCCTGGCGCAGTCTGAGGAATGTCGGGATGACGTACGAGATGTACAGGCCGATCACCGAGATGGAGGTGACCGCGGTGTAGGCGGTGGAGTTCCACAGCGCGGGCAGGCCGAGCAGCAGGGCGCTGCCGGTGGCGAGCCAGACCGCGTTGACGGGGGTGTGGGTGCGCGGCGAGATGCGGTGCCAGAGGGCGGAGCCCGGCAGTGCGCCGTCCCGGGAGAAGGCGTAGATCATCCGGGAGTTGGCGGTGACGGAGGCCATGCCGCAGAAGAACTGGGCGCCGATGACGATCAGCAGCAGCGCCTTGGCGCCGGTGGTGCCGATGGCGTCGATGAAGATCTGCGCGGGCGGGACGCCGGTCGGGCCGCCGAGCGCGCCCTCGTAGTCGCGGATGGCGAAGGTGATGCCGAGCAGCAGCACCCAGCCGGCGACCAGCGAGACGGTGATCGCGTTGACGATGCCGCGCGGCCCGGAGCGGGCGGCGTCGTGGGTCTCCTCGGTCATGTGCGCGGAGGCGTCGTAGCCGGTGAGGGTGTACTGGGCGAGCAGCAGGCCCAGCATGGCGACGTAGAAGTTGCTGGTGAAACCGGTCTTGTTGACGAACTCGGTGAAGACGAAGGACGCGGAGGCGTGCTTCGAGGGCAGGACGGCGAGCGCGCCGACGATGACGGTGACGCCGATCAGGTGCCACCAGACCGAGATGTCGTTGAGGCGGGCGACCAGCTTCACGCCGAGGGTGTTGAGCAGGCCGTGCAGCAGCAGGATCACCGCGAAGATCTCCACGGTGTGCACCGGCGTGGCCTCGAAGCCGAACTGCAGGGCGAGGAAGGCGTTGGTGAAGAACGCGGCGCCGTAGTCGACGCCGGCGGTCACCGCGACCTGGCCGAGGAAGTTGAACCAGCCGGTGAACCAGGACCAGGCGGCGGCCCGGCTGCGGGCCAGCTTGGCGGACCAGTAGTAGAGGCCGCCGGCGGTCGGGTAGCTGGAACAGATCTCGGCCATCGCCAGGCCCACGCACAGGGTGAGCAGGCCGACCAGCGGCCAGCCCCAGACGATCATCGCGGGGCCGCCGGTGTTCATGCCCATCCCGTACAGGGTCAGGCAGCCGGAGAGGATCGAGACGATGGAGAAGGAGACGGCGAAGTTGGAGAAGCCGGACATCGAGCGGGCCAGCTCCTGGGCGTAGCCGAGCTCGTGCAGCCGCTGTTCGTCGGCCGAAACCGACTCGGACGGCGCCGGAAACACGGGTGCGGGAGTGTGGTGCGCGGCGGGGTCGGGTGTGGGGTCGGCGGACATGGGCACCCCTGGGGAGTGAGGCGGGCCTGGACGCGCGCGCAGCCACAGCGGTGTGGGTGCGCCCTCCGAACGCTCAATGGCCCGGAAACAGACCATTGAGTGGGCAGCATCGTTCACCCTGGGTTCGGGGCACGTCAAGAGGGGCGCGCAGTTCTGTCGCCCGCTCACCTCCGGGCTGTTCTGTCGCCCGCTCACCTCCGGGCGGAGGGCCGTGGGTACGATGCCCGCGTGGACGAGGCAGGGATCGACTGGCAGGCGGGGGCGATCTTCCGGCCCGTCCGGACGGGCAACGCCTTCGAGGAGACCGTCGAACGGCTGCTGCAGGCCATCAAGCTGGGCGTCTTCGGCCACGGCGACCGGCTGCCCGCCGAACGCGACCTCGCCGCCCGGCTCGGCGTCGGCCGCGAGACCCTGCGCGAGGCGATCCGTTCCCTGCAGCAGGCGGGCGCCGTGGAGTCCCGCCGCGGCCGCTACGGCGGCACCTTCGTCACCTACCGGATGCCGCCGCCGGACGTCGCCGAGCTGCGCCGGGCCGCCAGCGACCTCGGCGAGGAGCTCGAGGACGCACTCACCTACCGGCTCGTCCTGGAGGCCGGCGCCGCGGAGACGGCCGCCCGCCGCAGCCTCACCGCCGAGCAGCGCGCCTACCTGCAGCGGCGGCTGACCGAGCTGGAGCAGGCCCCGCCGGAGGAGTACCGGCGCCTGGATTCCCGCTTCCACCTGGCGATCGCCGAACTCACCGGCTCGCGCTCGCTGGCCACCGCGATCGCCGAGGCCCGGATGCGGCTGAACGACCTGCTCAACGCCATCCCGATGCTGGAGCGGAACATCGACCACGCCGCCCACCAGCACCGCGGCATGGTGGACGCGATCCTGGCAGGTGACGCCGACGGCGCGCGGCGGGCGACCGAGGAGCACCTGGCCGCCACGGCCGCCCTGCTGCGCGCCTTCCTGGGCTGAGACCTACCGGCACATGGGGGCGGCGTCAGCGGTAGGCGGGGATGCCGGTGAGGGCCTGGCCGATGACGAGGGTGTGGATCTCGCTGGTGCCCTCGTAGGTGAGGACGGACTCCAGGTTGTTGGCGTGGCGCAGCGGCGAGTAGTCCAGCGAGATGCCGTTGGCGCCGAGGATCGTGCGGCACTCGCGGGCGATGGCGATCGCCTCGCGGACGTTGTTGAGCTTGCCGGTGCTGACCTGCTCTGGGCGGATCCGGCCCTGCTCCTTGAGCCGGCCGAGGTGGACGGCGAGCAGGGCTGCGTTGTTGAGCGAGACGGCCATGTCGGCGAACTTCTGCTGGGTGAGCTGGAAGCCGCTGATCGGCCGGTCGAACTGGATCCGGTCGGCGCCGTACGCCAGCGCGGTCTGCAGGCAGTCGCGGGCGGCACCGACCGCGCCGAAGAGGATGCCGAAACGCGCCTCGTTGAGGCAGCCCAGCGGGGCGCCGAGCCCGCGTGCCCCGGGCAGCTGCGCGGAGGCGGGCAGCCGGACGTCCGCGAAGCTCAGCTCGGCGGTGGTGGAGGCGCGCAGCGAGAGCTTCTGCTTGATCTCGCGGGTCTCGAAGCCGGGGGTGCCGCGCGGGACGAGGAAGCCGCGGATGCCCTCCTCGGTCGAGGCCCAGACGGTGGCGATGTCCGCGATGGCGCCGTTGGTGATCCACATCTTGGCGCCGTTGAGGATCCAGTCGTCGCCGTCGCGGACGGCCTTGGTGCGCATGCCGGCCGGGTTGGAGCCGAAGTCCGGCTCGGTCAGGCCGAAGCAGCCGATCGCCTCGCCGGCGGCCATCCGCGGCAGCCACTCCCGCTTCTGCTCCTCGGAGCCGTAGCGGTGGATGGAGTACATGGCGAGCGAGCCCTGGACGGAGACGAAGCTGCGGAAGCCGGAGTCGGCGGCCTCCAGCTCCAGGCAGGCCAGGCCGTAGGCGACCGCGTTCGTGCCGGCGCAGCCGTAGCCCTCCAGATGCATGCCGAGGACGCCGAGCTTGCCGAGTTCGGGGGCGATCTCCCGCGGGAAGTGCGCGTTCTCGAACCATTCGGCGAGGTTGGGGCGGACGTGGTCGGCGAGGAAGCGGGCCACGGTGGCCTGGATCTCGCGCTCCTCGTCGGTGAGCAGCGACGGGATGTCGAGCAGGTCGAGCGGGTCCTTCATCGGGCCGGTCACGGGGTGTCTCCGTTCGTGGGGTGGTGGGGTGCGTCGAGCCAGGCGAGGAGTTCGTCGGTGTGCTCGCCGAGCCGCGGCGGGGCCAGGCGGTAGGCGGGCGGGGTGCGGGAGAGGCCGATCGGGTTGGCGGGCAGGCCCTGGTCGGTGCGCGGGGCGAGTCCGAGGCGTTCGGCGAGTCCGAAGGCGCCGGCGACGTCGTTGACCGGGCCGCAGGGGACGCCGAGCGGGGTGAGGTGCTCGAACCAGGCGGCGGCGGTGCGCTCCTTGAGCCGCCGGCCGATCTCCTCGGCGAGTTCGTCGACGTGCGCGACCCGGTCGGCGTTGGTGGTGAAGCGCGGGTCGTCGGCGAGGTCTGGGGCGTCCACGCCGCGGCACAGCGCGCCGAACTGGCGGTCGTTGCCGACCGCGACCACCAGCGGCCGGTCGGCGGCGCGGAACACCTCGTACGGGGCGATGGACGGGTGGCGGTTGCCGAGGATGCCGGGGACGGCGCCGGCCAGGGTGTAGCCGGCGGACTGGTTGACCAGGCTGGACAGCAGCGTGGAGAGCAGGTTGACCTCGACGAGCTGGCCGCGGCCGGTGGTGTCGCGCTCGCGCAGGGCGGCGAGGATGCCGACGGCGGCGTGCAGGCCGGTGAGGACGTCGACCAGGGCGACCCCGGCCTTCACGGGCTGGCCGGGCCCCGGTCCGGTGACGCTCATCAACCCGCCGACGGCCTGGATCAGCAGGTCGTAGCCGGGCAGCGCGGCGCCCTCGCCGGTGCCGAAGCCGGTGATCGAGCAGTACACGGCGCGCGGGTTGACGGCGTGCACGTCCTCGTACGCGAGGCCGTGCCGGGCCATGGTGCCGGGGCGGAAGTTCTCCACCACCACGTCGGCGCGGCGGGCGAGTTCGAGGGCCCGGCGGCGACCGGCCTCCTCGCGCAGGTCGAGGGTGAGTGAGCGCTTGTTGCGGTTGACCGACAGGTAGTAGGTGGCCTGCCCGTCCGGAGCGTAGGGCGGGCCCCAGGCGCGGGTGTCGTCGCCGCCGTCGGGGCGTTCGACCTTGACCACGTCCGCGCCGAGGTCGGCGAGCAGCATCGTGGCGTACGGGGCCGCGAGCACCCGCCCGAAGTCCGCGACGAGCACTCCGGCGAGCGGCGCACCCGGGAACGGCGCACCGGCGCCCGATTCCGTCGGTTCCGTCCCCATCTGCACTTCCTTCGTTCGGCGTGACGCACATTCTGTGCGCCCGAACCGCGGTTTGGCAGGAGACGAAATGGAGTGGCGCAAGGGGGCCGCGCTGGACGTTCCGTCCAGGTTCCCCCCGTCCCCCGGCCGCGGCGTCCGGCCCGGTGTCAGACCGGCGGGGCGGTGGACAGTCCGTCGACGACCTCGGCGCCCGGGAGGTGGGCGAGCAGGGCCTCCGGGGCGACGAGCAGCTTGCCGGCCCGGTCACCGCCGCCGAGGACGATCTCGGCGCGCTCCAGCACCGGCGCGTCCACGTACACCGGCATCCCCGGCGGCAGCGCCACCGGCGTCACCCCGCCGACCTGCATACCGGTCAGCTCGACGGTCTCCTCGGCGCTCGCGAAGGACACCCGGCGGGCGCCGAGCAGCTTCTTGACGGCCCGGTTGACGTCCAGCCGCCGGGTGGCCTGGACGAGGCAGGCGGCGTAGCGGCGCGGCTCGGTCTTGCCCACCACGAGGATGCAGTTGACCGAGTCCTCCAGGGTGAAGCCGTACCGCTCGCAGAACTGCGCGGTGTCGGCGAACTCCGGGTCGATCTCCACCCACCCGTAGGGCACTCCCCAGCCGTCCAGCGCGGCTCGGACGGACTCTGCGGTGCCCTGCGTACTCTGCGTGCTCTCCATGCGCCCCGAAGCTACCAGCCGGTCGCCCCCGCGGGGCGCGCCGACGGTCAGGTGGCGGCGGGAGTACCGAAAGGGAGGCCGAGGGCGGCGAACAGCTCCAGGACGAGGTCCTCGGCGAACGGGTCGCTCTCGGCGGCGAGGACGGCGGCGAGGGCTGCGTGGTCGGCCGTCAGGCCGTGGGCGGCGGCCCAGTCGGCCGCGGTGCGGGCGGTCTCGGCGGGCTCGCCGATCCAGTCCTGAGGGCAGTCGTAGTCCAGCGCCGTCTCGGGCGAGAGCACGCACGTCCAGGTCGGCCCGTCGGCGTCGAACGCCTCGACCACGGCGAAGTCGCTGTCTGATTTGTCTGCTCGCCTCCGGGCCCTCTGTACCCGGCGCCGACGGTCGTCGTTCCGTCGCTGCGCTCCCTCGCTCCTCCCTTTCGGCACCGGCGGGCCCTTCGGCTCGAGGACGAACGCACTCACCACCGGCCCGGCCGTCTCCGCCGCGAGGGCTGCGGCCCGCACGTCCTCCCCGGACGTCGCCAGGAACTGCCATGCCCCGGCCTGCGCCGACTGCTGCGGGAGGGCCCCGCTCGCGCGGACGGCGGAGCTCTCGGCCAGCGGGGTGTGCGAGCGGGCGACGGTGAGGTTTCCGGTGAATCCCATGCCGCGGAACCTACCGCCGGGCACCGACACGGCGGTCGGTGCCCGGCGGGGTCGTCGCGGTCAGGACACCGGGGCGGAGGCCGGTGCCGACTGGGCGCTCTGCGGGGCGGAGGAGTACACCGAGGACGGGGCCGAGGAGGGAGCCGAGGACGGGGCCGAGGGCGAGCCGGGCTCCGAGCCCGACGGGGCCGAGGACGGGGCCGAGGGCGAGCCGGACTCCGAGCCCGACGGCCCCGAGCTCGGGCTGCCGGAGGACGGGGTGCCGCTCGACGGGGTGCCGCTCGACGGTGTCCCCGAGGACGGCGAGCCGCTGGACGGCGAGCCGGAGGTCGAACCCGAGGACGGCGAGGAGGGCGGCATCGTCGGCACGTGGGTGGTGTCGCCGCCCGTGCCGCCGGTCGGCCGGCCGAACGGGGTGCCGTTCGCGTCCACCAGCACGACCACCTCGATCGGCGCCGGGGCGGGCGTCACCGTGACCACCTGCTGCCCGTTGAAGCCGGACCAGGGCTGCCCCTGGTACGAGGCGGGCGCGCCGGTCGGCGGCGTCAGCGGGTTGCCGCAGGCGCAGCGGACTCGCGGCACACCGTGCGAATCGATCAGCACGGCGGTGCCGGTCTGCAGGACGGCCTGGTACGCGGTGGCCTGGCCGTTGCTGAAGCCGTGGTTGGTGACCCGGGTGTCGGCCCGCAGCAGCACCGGGGTGAGGCTCTTCAGGTAGGCGTCGATCTCGTTGGGCTGGATGCCCTCGACCCCGGCCCAGGCCTTGGCCTTGTCCGGGTTGGCGGAGAGGAATCCGCTCAGTTTGGGGACGTCGCAGCTGGAGACGTTCATGGTGCCGCCGTAGAGGCCCGCGTCGCCGCCGCTGCGGGTGCCGCCTGTGGGCGCTGCGGCCGAGCTGTAGCCGGCGCTCGGGCTCGCGCCCTGTTGGGCGACCGAGCCGGTGAACGGGTCCTGCCCGGCGGAGCCGGCCGGCTGCAGCGCGACCGGCTGGGCCGCCGCCGTGCCGCCGGACCCGGCGCTGAGCACCAGGCCGAGGACGACGCCGAGCACCACCGCCGCGATACCGGCCGGCAGGACGGTGCGCGGGTTGCGCCACCACGGAGTGCGCCGGTGCTCGCCGCCGCCTCCGCCGCCCGTGACCACCGTCCGCGGACCGCTGGGCGGCCCCCCGGTGCCACCGGCCCCGCCCGGGTGGGCGCCCGGGCCGGAGGTCGGTCCGGACGGCGGGCCCGAGGGGTAGGAGGTCGGACTGGAATCGCCCGGTCGGCCGCCGGACGGCGGCGGGCTGGAGGGAGGGCCGGAGAGCGGTCCGGACGGCGGCCCGGCCGGGCCCTCGGGCGGGCCGGACGGCTGGTCGGGTGGCGGCGGGTTCGGGCTCACGGGTGTTCCTCCCGTCCTTGACACCCCCCGGAGGCCATTCTCCGCGCGCCCGGGCCCGCCCGCGCGACAGCTCGCCGTTCCCCGGCCGCGGGCGGAATCTGGAAGGAGTCCACCGGAGCCGACCCGGCAGGAGCTGAGTGTGCGGACGAGCAGCGGGCCCGGTGCCCGTACGAGCAGCGGAACAGGGGCCGGGACCGGCGGCCCCGCGACCGAGCTGCGGCACTGGGGCGAGGCCCTGGCTGCGGTGGCGGCCGCGATGGCGGGCATGGTGGCGATGGCGGCCGTCGGCCTGTACTTCGCGGGAGCGAACGAGCTGCCGTCCGGCGGCTACGGGGCGGTGGTCGCCGCCACCGTGCTGATGGCCTTCGGTGCGTCCGCCCGGGTGGAGGGCGGGGCGGCGTTCGTGGCCGGCGCCAAGGGCGGGATCGAGGCGGTGCCGCTGTCGGTCGGGCTGACCGGGGCGCTGCTGCTGGCCTGGCTGTTCCTGCGGCCGATGCGGCTGCACGCCACCGTCACCGGCCGCGAGCTGCTGGCCCGGGTGGGCCGGGTCGCGGTGCTGTGGACGGCGGCGGTGCTGCTGCTCTCGCTGCCGGCCGAGAAGAGCTTCACCGTGTCCACCGGCGAACCGCTGGTCGACGAACTGGGCGACCTCATCGGAGCCTCCCCGACGGTCGGCTTCGCGGTGGACACCGGCCGGGCGGTCGGCTTCGGCCTGCTGTGGCTGGCGGTCGTCCTGCTGCTGGCACTGGCCGTCTCCCGGCGCACCCCGCTGCCGCTGCCGCTGCTGCGCTTCCACACCGCCGTCCGCCCGGCCGCACACGCCACCCTGACGCTGCTGCTGGTGTACGTGGCGCTGGCGCTGCCGGTCGGGCTGGTGGAGGCCGCGGTCGGCGGACACGCCAAGCAGACGCTGGCGGTGGTCTTCCTCGGCCTGCCGAACCTGGCCTGGCTGGCGCTCGGCGTCGGCATGGGCGGGGCCTGGCACGGCCATGTCGCGGGCACCCTCGGCCTGCCGATGCCGCAGCCGCTGGCCGGGGTGCTGCGGGACGACCAGAACGTCCGGCTGGACCTCGCCACCCTCACCGAACAGGACTCCCGGGCGTGGCTGCTGGTCGCCCTCGCCGTGGTGGCACTGCTGCTGACCGGCCTCGGCATGGCGATGCACGCACCGCCCACGGTCAAAGCCTGGCAGCACGCCCTGCACCTGGCGCTGGCACTGGCCGTGGCGATGCTGCTGATCGGCGTGCTGACCCGGATCTCCGCCGCCTACGGCCTGACGCTGCTGGGCTTCGGCGGCAGCGGCGCAGCGGTCCTGGAGCCGGACCTGCTGGTGCTGGTCGCCGTCGGCGCGGTCTGGGGCGCGGTCGTCGGCCTGATCGGCGGCTGGACGGCGGCCCGCGTACGCCGCAACAACCACCCACAGGCGTAGGGCACCCCTCGGTGCTGCCCTGGCCGGTCCCTGCTGTCAGTCCCTGCCGGTGCCGTAGACGGGGAGGGCCCAGGGCGGGGGCTCGGGCGGGGGTGGGGGCGGGGTCTTCGGTACGGCCGACGTCTTCGGTACGGCCGACTCGGGGATCTGGGGGACGAGCTCGGTCGGGGTCGGCACGGGGATCGCCGCGACGTGCTCGACGCCGTGCAGGGCGCCCACGAAGGCCAGGCAGCTGTCGTAGCGTTCGTCCGGGGTCTTGGCGAGTGCCCGGATCAGCACGTCGTCCAGGGCGGGCGGCAGGTTGGGGCGCTGTTCGCTGAGGTGCGGCGGCGGGTCGTTGAGGTGGGCCCAGAGCTGGGCGAGGTCGTCGTCGCGCTGGTAGGGCGGGGTGCCGGAGAGCATCTCGTAGACCACGCAGGCGAGGCTGTAGACGTCGCAGCGCCCGTCCACCGGCTTGCCGTTGATCTGTTCGGGGGCGACGTAGTCCAGGGTGCCGACGAACTGGCCGACGGTGGTCAGGCCGGAGAGCGAGAGGGACTTCTTGGTGAGGCCGAAGTCGGTGAGGTAGACGTGCTCGGGGTGCTCGGAGTCGGTGCCCTCGGCGACCAGGATGTTGCCCGGCTTGACGTCGCGGTGGACGAGGTCGTGGCTATGTGCGGCGTCCAGCGCGGAGGCGACCTGGGTGGTGATCCGCACGGTCTGCCGCAGCGAGAGCGGGCCCTCCCGGTCGAGCAGGGCGCGCAGGTCGCGGCCGCTGACGTACCGCATCGCGATGTAGAGCAGGCCGTCGGCCTCGCCGGCATCGTAGACGGGCACGATGTGCGGGTGGTCGATGGCCGCGGCGGCCTTGGACTCGCGGACGAAGCGCTCCCGGAAGACGTCGTTGCGGACGAGGTCGGGGGCGAGCAGCTTGACCGCGACGGTGCGGCCGAGGCGCAGGTCCTCGGCGCGGTAGACCACGGCCATGCCGCCGCGCCCGATCAGCTGCTCCAGCCGGTAGGCGGCGAGCTGGTGGCCGGTCAGGTCGGTCGGTGCGGCGGTGGTCATCCGGCCTCACCCCGGGTGCCGGCCGCGGACGCCTCGGCGGACGGCGGCTCGACGGTGGCGTACGTCTGGAGCCGGGTGCCGTCGCTGTAGAACCAGCGGCCCTGGTCGAGGTCGAGCAGCCAGGCGGACGGACCGTCGAGGACGGCGCCGAGCCGCAGGTTGCGGGTGCGCTCGCGGAAGGTCTCCAGGTCGATCAGGCCGTTCGCGTACTCGCCGACCAGGCGGCGGTAGGAGGCGAGGGCCTTCTCCAGGGCGGCGAGCAGCGGCCGCGGGTCCTCGACGGTGGCTAGGCCGTGGTCGGTGCCGGGCGGCGGGTGCGGCACGGTGACCAGCAGGCGGCCGTCGACCCAGGCCGACCAGCCGTTGGAGCAGACGATCCGGGACCAGTTGCCGCTGCTGTCGGCGACCCGGACGGGCAGCAGCGGGTCGAGCCGCACCGAGGGCCGGGACGGGTCCGGGCTCGCCCAGGTCTGCAGCCCGTCGGCGGGGGCCACATGGGTCGGCTGGAACTCGTACGGGGCTGTCATCCGGCGGTCACCTCCGCATCACGGCGGGTTCGTGACGGCGCAGCAGGCGGGAGACCAGCAGGCCGAGGACGATGCTCAGCACCACCATCATGCCCATGTCGATCAGCCAGGCGGAGGTCTCGTGGCGGAACAGGGGGTCGGAGGTGATCGGCTGGGGCACGACGGCGCGCAGGTCGAGGGTGGCGGCCATCGCGGCGAACGCCCATCGGGAGGGGACGAGCCAGGACAGCTGGGCGAGGCCGAGCGTGTTGTTCAGCTGGATCAGCGCGCCGCAGAACACCACCTGCACGATCGCGACGAGCACCAGCAGCGGCATGGTCACCTCCTCCTTCTTCACCAGGGCGGAGATGAGCAGGCCGAGCATCATGGCGGTGAAGGCGAGCAGGGCGACGGACAGGGTGATCTCCGCCAGCGACGGCATGAGGACGCCGCTGCCGCCCCGGGGGCGCAGGTCGACGCCCAGCAGGGCGACCATGGTGAGCACCACCGCCTGGACGACGGTGATCGTGCCCAACACGATGATCTTCGACCAGAGGTACGCCGATCTGGACAGGCCGACGGCGCGTTCACGCTGGTAGATGACGCGTTCCTTGACCAGCTCGCGGACGGAGTTGGCGGCGCCGGTGAGGACCGCGCCGACGCAGAGGATCAGCAGCCCGTTGAAGACGCTGTTCTCGTCCAGCTTGCTGCCGGCCAGCGCCCGGGCCATCGCGCCCATGACGAACGGCAGCGCGATCATGACGGCCAGGAAGGTGCGGTCGGCGGTCAGCGCGGTGGCGTACCGGCGGACCAGTGTGGAGACCTGCTTGCCCCAGCTCTGCGGCGGCGGGGGCGGCGGCGCGGGCGCCTCGGCAGCGGGCGCCGGGAGGGCGGCCGGCCCGGGGTGGTCCATCGCGCCGGCGATGTAGCGGCGGTAGGCGGGCGAGGACCGGTACTGGCCGGCCCAGTCGCGGTCGGTGTCGTTCTCGAAGGCGTCGAAGGCGTCCGGCCACTGTTCGAAGCCGAAGAAGTCCAGCGTCTCGCCGGGCGGGCCGTAGAAGGCGATCCGGCCGCCGGGGGCGAGCAGCAGCAGCCGGTCGCACAGGTCGAGGCTGAGCACGCTGTGGGTGACGACGATGACGGTGCGCCCGTCGTCGGCCAGGTTGCGCAGCATCTGCATGACCGAGCGGTCCATGCCGGGGTCGAGGCCGGAGGTCGGCTCGTCCAGGAAGAGCAGCGAGGGCTTGGTGAGCAGCTCCAGGGCGACGCTGACCCGCTTGCGCTGGCCGCCGGAGAGGCTGGAGATCACCTGGTCGGCGCGCTTCTCCAGGCCGAGTTCGTGGATGACCTCCTCGACCCGGGCCTCGCGCTCGGCGGCGGCGGTGTCGCCGGGGAAGCGCAGTTCGGCGGCGTACCGCAGGGCGCGGCGGACCGGCAGCTGGGTGTGCAGGATGTCGTCCTGCGGGACGAGGCCGATCCGGCGGCGCAGCTCGGCGTAGTCGCGGTACAGGTCGCGGCCGTCGTAGCGGACGGCGCCCTCGTCGGCGGGCCGCAGCCCGGTGAGGGCGTTGAGCAGGGTGGACTTGCCGGCGCCGCTCGGGCCGGCCACGGCGAGCAGCGTCTTCTGGCCGACCGGGAAGGTCACCGAGTCGAGCAGCCGGCGGCCGCCGGCGACGGTGACGGTGAGGCCGTCCACGTCGAGGTCGACGTCGCCGGTGTCGACGAACTGCTGCAGCTCGTCGCCGACCAGGCAGAACACCGAGTGGCCGATGCCGATCAGGTCGCCCTCGCCGACCAGGGCGTTGAGCACCGGCTGGCCGTTGAGGTAGGTGCCGTTGTGGCTGCCGACGTCGGCGATCTCGAAGCGGCCGTCGGGCCGGGCGCGCAGTTCGGCGTGCCGGCGGGAGACCGACAGGTCGCCGACGACCAGGTCGTTGTCGGGGGCGCGGCCGATCCGCACCACCTTCGCCGGCAGCGGGCGGACGGTGGTCGGGGGGCGCAGCGAGCCGGTGATGGCGGTCAGCGCGGACGGTTGCCGGTCGACGGCCGGCTTCCGGGGCAGCTCGTGGAGGGTGCAGCAGGGCCCGTCGGCGGCGCTGCCGAAGCGGAGCACGCTGCCGGGGCCGACGTCCAGGTGCTGCACCCTGTGGCCGTCGGTGAAGGTGCCGTTGGTGGAACCGGTGTCGTCGAGCGACCAGTGGTCGCCGTCGGCGTGCAGCACCGCGTGGTGCCAGGAGACCCGCGGGTCGCTGAGGACGATCTCGCTCGTCGGGTCGCGGCCGACGTGGTACGTGCGACTCGGGCTGATGACCTGCGAGTCGCCGTCGGTCTCGAGTACCAGCTGCGGCGCGGTGAGCGCGGCGGGTCGCTCTCCCATACCGCCGATGGTAGCCGCGCCCCGCACGGCACGCCCGATGCCGCCGGGGCCCTGCCCAGGGCCCTGCTGAGCGGCCCCGACATGCCCACGGCGGGGTGATTCGACCGGAAACCGGAGTGTCACCCGGTATGTCTTGGGGCATGACGAGTTCGTACTGTCGGCCGCACATCGGGGAGGCTCCGTGAACACCTGGGCGACCTGGACCACGCAGGGCATTCTCGCCGGCACCGGTGGGGTGCGAACGGTCGAGTTGGGCGTCATCAAGGGCGATCTGACGGTCCACACGACGTGGATCGAGGGCGAGGCCCGGCTGACGGTGCAGTACAGCGGGGCGCTGGACTGGTTCACCGTGGAGGGCAGCCCGGTGCCCGCCGGGGACGAGGCGACGGCGCGCGAGCTCCATCAGCGGATGGTGGAGGCGGTGAAGGCCGGCGGCGGTGCGATCGCCCCGAGCTGACCGGCGGCGGTCGGCCCGCTGCGGGGCGCCTGGACGGCGAAGCTCGACGGCGCGGTGTACGCGCAGCCGCTGGTGCTCGGCGACCGGGTGCTGGTCGCGGTGGGCAACGGCGAGTCGGTGGGCGGCTCCTACGACGGCTCGGACTCCGTCGTGGCCCTCTCCCCCCGAGCTGCAGCGGCTCGACTTCTTCGCCCCCTCGACCTGGGCGGACGACAACGCCTCCGACCTGGACCCGGGCCCGCTCGCACCGGTGCGGGTCGGCAACCACGTGCCGGCCGCGGGCAAGCGCGGCGAGGCGTACGTGATGGACGCGCGGCGGCTCGGCGGCATCGGCGGGCAGGTCGCGCAGGCGACGGTCTGCCCGGCGTACGGCGGCGCCGCGGTGTACGTGCCCTGCCGGCAGGGGCTGGCCCGGCTGACGGTGGGCCAGGACGGCTCGCTGCACGAGGACCGGCGGGTGGACCTCGGGCGGGGCGGGTCGCCGGTGGTCGGCGGCGGGCGGGTGCCGGTCGGGACGGACAGCGGGGTCACCGCCTTCTCGGTGGGCTGAGCCCGCGGGCCGGCCGGATTCCACCGCACGGGAACCGGCGCGGCGTGCAACCGGAATTCCCGCAGAACCGTGATACCTCCGGGGCGCCCGAGGCGTGTACAGGGGCAGGGGTCCACCACCCCGAGGAAGATCATCTGACGGTCAGTCAGGTGATAATGTACAGACCAATGGGGGGCGTGGGCGACGCGCGCGCCCCGCCGCACCCGATTCCTGGAGCATCTGTGCCCGCACGCCTGCACCGCCGCGCCCTGCCGCTTGCAGCCGCCGCCCTCGCCGCCACCCTGCTGGCCGGCTCGGCCCAGGCCGACAACCCGGCCCCGGTCGACCCGACGCTGACGGCCGACCTCGACGCGCTGCTGGCCGACGCCCGCCTCGCCAACGCGCAGGCCGGCGTCCAGGTCCTCGACGCCGCCACCGGCCAGGTCCTCTACGCACGCCAGCCCGGCGCCCTGCTCACCCCGGCGTCCACCATGAAGACCGTCACCTCGGCGGCCGCCCTCGACCTGCTCGGCGCCGACCACCGCTTCACCACCGAGGTCCGCACCACCGGCACCGCGTCCGGCAGCAAGCTCGCCGGCGACCTGGTGCTGCGCGGCGGCGGCGACCCCAGCCTGCTCGTCCAGGACCTCGACGACCTGGCCGCCAAGGTCGCCGCCTCCGGCATCACCACCGTCACCGGCCGGGTGCTCGCCGACGGCAGCCGCTACGACAACACCCCGCTCGGCCCCGGCTGGGCATGGGACGACGAGTCCTACTCGTACAGCCCGCAGATATCCGGCCTGACCGTCGCCAACGACGCCGAGTACCAGATGGACACCGTCCAGGTCGTCGTCACCCCGGGCGCGGCCGGCGAGAAGGCCAAGGTCGCCCTGGTGCCGGCCGAGGCCCCGATGAAGTTCACCGGCAGCATCACCACCGGCGCGGCCGGCAGCGCCTCCACCGCCGACGTCGACCGCCGACGCGGCGCCAACGAGGTGCTGCTCTCCGGCAGCATCGCCGCCGGCGCCGCGCCCGCCACCTACTGGGTGACCGTCGAGGACCCGGCCACCTACGCCGCCAAGGTCTTCGCCGGCGCGCTCGCCCGGCACGGCGTGAAGGTGCAGCGCGGCGTCCAGACGGCCACCGGTTCGGAGACCTCGCAGCCGCTCGCCTCGCACGACTCCAAGACCCTCGCCGAGCTGGTCGTCCCGATGCTGAAGATCAGCAACAACGGCATCGCCGAGCACCTGACCAAGGAACTCGGCAAGGTCAAGGGCGGCAGGGGCGACTGGGCCACCGGCATCAACCAGGTCAAGGGCTTCCTCAAGGCCAACGGCCTGGAGACCCCGGGCGGCCGCCAGGTCGACGGCTCCGGCCTCTCCCGCTACGACCTGATCACCCCGGGCAAGATGGCCGGCCTGCTCAAGGCCGCCCAGGACAAGCCCTGGTTCAACGCCTGGTACAACGCGCTGCCCGTCGCCGGCAACCCGGACCGCATGGTCGGCGGCACCCTGGCCGCCCGCATGCGCGGCACCAAGGCCGAGAACAACGTGCACGCCAAGAGCGGCTCGATGAGCGGCGTCGACAACCTGATGGGCTACGCCACCGCGCCCGACGGCCGCAAGCTGATCTTCTCGGTGATGATCAGCAACTTCGCGGGCACCAGCCCGCGCCCGGTGATCGACGCGATCGCCGTCCGGCTCGCCACCGGCCCCGCGGCCGCCCCGAGCCCGAGCGCGCCGGCCGCCACGCCCGTCACCCCGAAGCTCAAGTCGCTGAACGCCCCCGCCCGCGGCGGCGACGAGGCGACCGGCACCCACGCCGGTACCGGCACCCGCTGGGAGGACTGCGAGACCATCGGCCGCTGCTGACCGCACCGCCTGCAGCAACCGGGTCGGGGCCCGCCGTGATCGCCACGGCGGGCCCCGACCCCGTCCGGGACACGCCGCCGTACTCCTGCGGCCGGGACGCCGACGGCGGCCTCCGGCAGGTCGTACGGACCTGTCGGAGGCCGCCGGGGGCGGATCGGGTCGATCGGATCAGGAACAGTCGCCTCAGGGGCAGTTGTAGGGGAAGGCCACCGAGGCCGAGCCGCTGCCGGGCCCGACGATCTCCAGGGTGGCCGTCGCCTGCATGCTGCCGCGGCCCTGGAACGTCCAGCGCAGCACCACGTCCGTGCTGCGGCGGCCGTTGGACACCGGCTGGGTGAGGACGCCCGAGTCCGTGCCGTCGCTGCGCTTCCAGCGGTAGCGGACGGTGCCCGCACCGCCCTCGGTCTGCACGGTGCCGGTGATCACGGCGGTCCCGTCGCAGGACGGGCCCTGGGCGTTGTCGGTGCGCACGGTCACGCCGGTCACCGAGACCGGGCGGCCGTACCGGTCCCAGGCCAGCCAGGCCAGCACGGCGAGCAGCAGGATCAGCGGCAGCAGCAGCCAGCGGCGGCGCCGCTTCTTGGGCTGCTCGGGGGCCGGCGGCACGTTGGTCGCGCCGTGCCACACCGCGGCGGCCTGGGGCGGCACACCGGGCCCGAACCGCTGCAGCCCGTCCTGCTGGGCCGGCGGGGCAACCGGAACGGGCGTGCCCATCGCGGGGGTCACCGCCGGAACGGGCGTGCCCATCGCCGGGGTGACCGCCGGAACGGGCGTCCCCATCGCAGGGGTCACCGCGGGCGCAGGCGTCCCCATCGCAGGGGTCTGTGCAGGGAAGGCGGTGCCGACCGGCGGGGTCGGCCAGGCCTGCGGGTCGAGGAAGGTGGCGCTCTCGAAGCCCTGGGCCTGCGGCTGGGGCTGCGGCGGCTGGACGTACGGCTGCGGCGCCCGCTTCGCGGTGTCCAGCCGGACGGTCGCCTCCGGGTTCGGCCCGGCCTGCCCCAGCCGGACGGTGCCCTCGGGGCCGGCCTGCGGCCCCGAGGGCAGCCGCACCGTGCCCTCGAGGTCGGGGTTCGGGGCGTTGAGGCGGACCGTGCCCTCGAGATCCGGATTCGGCGCACCGAGGCGCACCGTGCCCTCGAGGTCGGGGTTCGGGGCGTTGAGGCGGACCGTGGCGTCGGGGTTGGGAGCCGCGGCCGGGCCGAGGCGGAAGGTCGCCTCCGGGTCGGGCTTGGGCGCGTTGAGGCGGACGGTCTCGTCCGCCTGCGGCGGCTTGGAGCCGAATCGGACGGTGGCGTCCTCGTCCGGCTGCTGCGGGGTGCTCATGTCTCGTTCCTCAGGTCAGGATGACGCAGTAGCTCGTGTTGACGGGACCGGATGCGCTGCCCTGGCCCGATTCGGCCGCCGGACTCGAACTCACCTTCGCGGTCCAGGTGCCCGACCTGGTCGGGGCCGACACGGTGGTGGTGAAGGTCTTCGTCCCCTTCGGAATGGTGAGCGGGACGGTGGAGTACGGCGTGCGGCTTCCGTTGGCGTACCAGGAGAGGGTCACCGTGCCGCTCGCCGCGCCGTCCGTCGAGGCCGTGACGGTGGCGACCACCTCGTAGGACCGGCTGCCGCAGGCGGTGTTGACGCTCAGCCGCATGACCCGCAGGACCGGCGGCGGCGGGGCGCTGGTGGTGGGCGTCGTCGGCGGCGTGCTCGGCGGGGTGGTCGGCGGTGCCACGGTGGGCTTCTTGGTCGGCGAGGTGCTCGGCGAGGCGAACGGCGACGCGGAGGGCGACGGGCTCGCCGACGGGGACGCCGACTCCGAGGCGGACGGCGAGGGCGAGGCCGACTCCGAGGGCGAGGCGCTCGGCGAGGGCGCCACGGGGCCGTCCGAACCGAAGGTCGTGGTGGCCTTCGGGGCGGCGACCTCGGTGGTCGTGCTCGAGTCGGAGGAGCCCGCGGCGGCGACGCCCGCGAGGGTGCCGCCGAGCAGGACGAGGCCGGTCGCGGCGCTGAGCACCTTGGCCCGCGTGCCGAACCGCCGCACCGGGTCGACCGCGCTCGGGGCCTGCGCGAGCGTGGTGGTGGCGACCGAGGTGTTGCCGGCGGCGTGTCCGCCCGCGTGCGGCAGCAGCAGCGGGAGCAGGGCGACCAGGCCGGCCAGCTGGCCGCGGCCGCGCTCCTCCCACTCGGGCCCGTACGCGCCGGCGGCGACCGTCTCCAGCTGGGCGACCAGGTCGGCGGCGCCGTCCGGCCGCTCCTCCGGCGTCTTGGCGAGGCCGGCCCTGATCAGCGGACGCAGCGCCTCGGGCGCCTGCTCGTCGGGGATGTCGGCCTCGGTGTGCTGGACGGCCAGCTCCATCAGCGTGGTGCCGGCGTACGGCTTGGCACCGGTGAGGCACTCGAAGAAGGTGGCGGTCGCGGCGTACACGTCGCCGGCCGGGGAGGCCGCCTCGCCTGCCCACTGCTCGGGGGCCATGTAGGCGGGGGTGCCGGCGATGTCGCCCTTGGCGCCGCTCTGCACGGCGATGCCGAAGTCGACCAGCTTGGAGACGCCCTCGGTGGTGACGATGACGTTGCCGGGCTTGTAGTCGCGGTGCACCACGCCGGCCCGGTGCGCGTCGGCGAGGCCGAGCAGCGAGCCCTTGAGCACGGTGAGCGCGGCCTCGGGTTCGGTGGCGCCCTCGGCCTGCAGCAGGTCGCGCAGCGAGATGCCGTCGACCAGCTCCATGACGATGGCGGCGCCGCGCGGGCCCTCCACGTACTCGTACAGCCGGGTCACGTGCGGGGAGTCGAGGCCGGCCAGCAGCGCGGCCTCGGTACGGAAGTTCTCGTGGTCGGCGTGCTCGCCGTTGAGGTACTTGACCGCGACGGGCGTGCCGGTCGCATCGTGGCTGGCCAGCACGACTCGCCCGGCCGCTCCCGCGCCGAGCTCGCGCTCGTGGGTGTAGCCGGGCAGCTCCCAGCGCGCGTCCTGCGGTACCGCAGCGTCCTGGGGGGCCTGGCCCTCGGGGCCGCCCTTGCCTCTGTTCTCGTCCACCGTTCCTGCCACCATGCTGTCGGACACCGTACCGGGTGTACGGCCACCGACAGTGACGCACCCACGGGCCGGCAGGTTCCGGTCCGTGGGTGGTGGAAGGTCACGATTCGGCTGTTTCGCACACTACTTGTCGCCTGCGGCTACTACTCCCAGGTGGGCCGCGGGTCGTCCGTGCACGGTCACTCCGTGTCGCGGCGGCGGGCGGACTCGGCGGCCTCGGCGGCGACCGAACCGGCGTGCACCAGGCGGTGGCCGAGGTCCATCAGGGCGCGGCCGACGGCCAGCTCGTCGCCGATCGCGGCGACCGCCGGGTCGTGGGCGCTGCGGCGGGCCTCCGCGTCGGCCACCATCGCACCGCCGCCGTCCAGGACGGTACCGCCGGACTCGAGGACGGCGTGCGCCCGGGTGACGTCGCCGTCCTCGGTCACCAGCAGCTTCACCTGCCACTCGGTGGTGTGCGGCCCGTCGGCCGCGAAGGCGGCGCTCACCGGTTCGCTTCCTCGGCGGGCTCGTCCATGCGGTCGCCCTCGGCCATCGACTCGTCCTGCGCGTGCGCGGTCTGGTACGAGGTGATGCCCTCCTCGGGGTCGCGCGAGCGCACGTCCTCCTCGTCCCGCTCGGTCTTGTCGTTCATCCGCTGGTACATGTCGGACATGGCCGGCTCCCTGTGCTCGGGCGGTCGGCGCGGGCCCGCGGCGCAGGGCGGCGGAGCCGCCGCGGCGGGCGGGCCGGCCGCGTTCCTGACTCCAGCGTGCTCCTGCCGGGGCCCGGGGGCCACACCTCGCCCGGCCTGCGGCGGGGCGGGCCCGGCGGGTCAGCCGAGCTCGTCCAGCAGGGCGGGGTTGACGATCCCGACGATGGTCCGGACGTCGGCCGGGGCGGCGGCCGGCCACAGCACCCGGCGGGCGGCCCGGTAGCGGTCGGCGAGCCTGCGGCGGTCCGCCTCGTCGAGCCGGGCTGCGCGCTCGGCCACCGAGTTGTGCGCATTGTCGGCGATCTTCACCAGGGTCGCGGAGTGGTCGGTGGCGATCTGCTCCAGCATCGCACCGTAGGCGACCCCGGAGACCCGGGTGACCCGCCGCACGGTCGCCACCACGCCGAACGGCACCCCGGCACGCAGCAGGTCGTCGGCGGTCAGCGGGGTGTCCTCCAGGACGTCGTGCAGCAGCGCCGCCATCTGCAGGCCGGTGCCGAACGGCGCCAGCCCGGCGGCGACGGCGCGCACGTGCTCGACGTACGGTGCACCGATCTTGTCCACCTGCCCGGCATGGGCCTCGGCGGCGAGGGCGTCGACGTCGGCAAGGGTCAGCTCGGGCACGGCGTTCTCCCCGGTGGGTGCGGTGTTCGCGTGATGGTCCGTCAGTTCCGGCGCAATATAGTCGGCCCGGCGGGAGGAAGGAGCAGCAGGGTGAGGGTGACACCGATCTCCCGGGAGCGGCTGGCCGGCCTGGTCGCCGACCGGATCGAGGACGCGGCGCGGGACGCCCCGTGGGTACGGGTCGCCCTCGACGGCGCGGCCGCCACCCGGCCCGGCGCCCTCGCGGACGCGCTCGTCGAACCGCTGCGGCTGCGCGGCCGCCCGGTCCTCCGGGTGTCCGCCGCCGACTTCCTGCGGCCCGCCTCGCTGCGGCTGGAGTACGGCCGGCACGACGCCGACGCCTTCCACGACCTGTGGCTCGACGACGGTGCGCTGCTGCGCGAGGTCCTCGCGCCGCTGGACCCGGGCGGGAGCGGACGGGTGCTGCCCTCGCTCTGGGACGCGGCCGCCGACCGGGCCACCCGGGCACCGTACACCGAGCTGCCGCCCGGCGGAGTGCTGCTGGTGGACGGTGCACTGCTGCTCGGCCGCTGGCTGCCCTTCGAACTGACGGTGCACCTGGCCATGGGCCCCGCCGCCCTCGCCCGGCACACCCCCGAGGACGAACGCTGGACCCTGCCCGCCTTCGCCCGCTACGAGGAGGAGACCCGCCCCCGCGACCTCGCCGACCTCTCGGTCAAGGTCGACGACCCCCGCCACCCGGCCCTGGTGGAGCCCTAGGAAGGCACTCGGGCAGTCGGTAGGAAGGCAGTCGGTCCAGGGGCGCCCGTGCAGTCCCGGCCGGTAATCCCTTTGCCGTGGGGGCGGCCGGGCGGGATGCTCGGCGGATGTCCGTCGACGGCTTCCCCCTGTACCCGAAGATCCCCGAGCGGGCCGCGCTGAGCGGCTCCGCCGTCCGCCGCTGGACGGCCACCGAGAAGGTGCACGGCGCACACCTGGCCCTGGTCTGCGAGGACGGCGCCGTACGGGCGGCGAAGCGCCGCGAGGTGCTGGACGGCGACGCCCTCGACCGGTTCTTCGGCCTGTCCCGGATCTGGCCCGCCCTGGCGGTGGCCGCCCACCGTGCCGCCGACGCCCTGCGCGACGCGTACGGCGCACCCGGCCGCGTGGTGCTCTACGGGGAACTCTTCGGCGGCCGCTACCCGCACCCGCAGGTCCCGACCGAGGACGGCGTCCCGGCCGTGCAGACCGGCGTCTGGTACGCGCCCGGCCTGCACTGGCTGGCCTTCGACGCGGTGCTGGAGGCCGGCGGCGAACCGCTCTGGGTCGGCGACGCGGCGCTGCGCCGCGCGGCCGCGTCCGCCGGGCTGCCCTGTGCACCGCTGCTGGCGGAGGGGCCGCTGGTGCGGCTCCAGGAGCTGCCGGCCGTGTTCCCCAGCCGGGTGCCCGCCCTGTTCGGCCTGCCGCCGCTGGAGGGCAACCTCGCCGAGGGGTACGTGCTGAAGCCCGCCGAGGACCTGCCGACGGCGGTCGGCCGGCCCGTACTGAAGGTCAAGCAGGCCGGGTTCGCCGAGGACGCCCGGTACGCCGGCGCCCGCCCGTACGCCGTCCCGTTCGAGGGGGCCGCCGGCGTGCCCGGCTGGCTCGTCGAACAGGCGGCCGCCCTGCTCGCCCCCGCCCGGGCGGCCTCCGCCGTCGGCAAGCTCGGGCCGGCGGCCGGCCCCGAGGAGATCGCCGCGGAGATCGCGCGGGACGTCGTCGAGGACCTCGCCGACAGCCTCGGCGGCCTCCCCGGCAGCGACACGGCCGGGCTGGCCGCCGTCCTGCACGACGCCGCCCTGGAGCTGGCCCGCTTCGACACCCGCGGCCGCACCGGCCGCTGACGGCCGCGTCCGGTCAGGCCGGGCTCGGCCCGTGCTGGCAGCGGGGGCACCAGAAGGCGGGGCGGTCCTGGGCGTACTGGGCCGTCCGCACGGGCGTCCCGCAGCGGGCGCAGGGGCGGCGGGCCCGCCCGTACACCCAGGTGCGGCGGTCGGCGCGGTCCTCGCGGGTGGTGATCCGCTCCACGCGCAGTTTGTTGGCCTCCAGCAGCTGCTGCGCCTTGGCGACCATCCGGTCGAGCACGGCGACCTCGCCGACCGGCGTCCACGGCGTGACGGCGGCCATGAAGCAGAGCTCGTTGGCGTACACGTTGCCGATGCCGGCCAGGTTGCGCTGGTCGAGCAGGGCCTCGCCGACGGGGCGTCCGGGCTCGGCGGTGAGGCGGCGCATCGCCTCGGCGGCGTCCCAGTCCGGGCCGAGCAGGTCGGGGCCGAGGTGGCCGACGGCCCGGTCCTCGTCGGCGGTGCGCAGGAGTTCGACGACCGGAAGGCGGTAGCCGACGGCGGTGCGTTCGGCGGTGCCGAGGACGGCGCGGATCTGGTGCGCGGGCCCGCCGTGCCACTTCTCGCCGGCCCGGAAGACCGCCCAGCGGCCGTCCATCCGCAGGTGGGTGTGGAGGGTGAGGCCGCCGTCGAACCGGGTCAGCAGGTGCTTGCCGCGCGGCACGACCTCCAGCACCAGGCGGTCCGTCAGGTCGGCGGTGGCGTGGGCGGGCACGCGCAGGTCGGCCGCGGTCAGCCGGTGGCCCGCCAGGGCCTCCCGGAGCTGCGCGGCCGTGCGGTAGACGGTGTCGCCCTCGGGCACTCCCCCATCATGCCGCCCCTCCCGGGGCGCCGGGGGTGCAACGGCAGGGGGCACCCCACAAGGGGCGCGGGGAACTGCGCGAATCGGAAGGTACGACGCCGTCACTCCCGTCCCGCGCAGTTGCCCGCGCCCCTGGGTGGCCCGTGGCCGGGGCTCGAAGACACCCCGGCAGCCGTACAGCGTCACCGGCACTCCGGCCCCGTGTCCGGCGGTTCGTCCGGTCAGGGTTCGGCGGGGCGGTAGACGGTCAGGCCGCGCGGGACCTTCTCCAGCAGCAGGTGTTCCGGGGCGTCGACGACCTCGCCGTCGACGGCGGCGTGGTCGACGCCGCGCAGGTCGGTGAGGTCGAGGGCGTGCAGCCGGGCCTCGCGGTAGACCGGGGAGCGTCCGAGGGTGCCGAGCAGGAAGGCCGCCACCAGCCGGGTGCGGGCGAACGGGTGGCTGCCGTCGACCGCCCGGACGTCGAGCAGGCCGTCGTCGAGCCGGGCCCGCCGGGTCGGGGCGAAGCCGGACGGGTCGTACGCGCTGTTGCCCGCGAAGAGCAGCCACAGGTTGCGCGGGACCCCGGCGACGGACACCCGGACGGGCTCGGCCGCGGAGAGCACCTGGACCAGCGCGACGGCCAGCGCCGGCCACTTGCCGAGCCGCTTCTCGTACCGTTCGCGGGTGCGGACGAGGTCGGGGTAGACGCCGATGCTGAAGGTGTTGAGGAAGTGCCGGTCGGGGCCGTCGGGGCCGCAGGCCCGTCCGAGGTCGACGGAGACGGCGTTGCCGGCCTCCACCGCGTCGGCGGTGTCGGCGGCCCCGGCGACGCCGACGTCCACGGCGAAGTGGTTGAGGGTGCCGCCGGGGAAGACGGCGAGCGGCAGGCCACGGCGGTGCGCGACGGCGGCCGCGAGGTTGACCGAGCCGTCGCCGCCGCAGATGCCGAGTGCTCCGCCGATGTCCGCGGCTCGGTCGGCGGCCTGCTCGACCAGGGCGGGGAGGTCGCCCTCGGGGCTCCGCTCGACGATCTCCGCCTCCGGGAGCAGTCGGCGCAGTTCGGCGACGGCGGCCTCGGGGCCGTCCGGGCCGGAGTCGGCGTTGACGACCACGACCAGGCCGTTGCCGCGCGGCAGGGCGGGCGCGCCGACCAGCGGCCGGGCCGCCCGGGCGGGCTGCTCGGCCGCGCGCGGCCACCAGCGGGTGGTGAGCAGGGCCGCGCCGGCGCCGAGGGCGGCCCCGGCCAGCACGTCGCCCGGGTAGTGCACGCCGACGTACACCCGGGAGGCCATCACGCCGAACGCCACCGGCGCCGCGCAGACCGCGAGCGCCGGCGACTCCAGCGCCAGGCCCACGGTGAACGCGGCCGCGGAGGCGGAGTGCCCGGACGGGAAGGAGGTGGTCACCGGCTGCACGGCGAGCCGCCGCACCAGCGGGACGTCGTCCAGCAGCGGCCGCGGCCGCCGGGTGGCGTACTTCGCCGGGACGTTGGCCAGCAGCGAGGCCAGCGCCAGCGAGCCGGTGCCGCGCAGTGCGGCCCGCCGCGCGGTCCGGTTGCCGGTGGCCGCGAGCGCGGCCGCCACGCCGAACCAGAGCACGCCGTGGTTGGCCGCGGCGCTGAGCCGCGGCAGCACGGGGTGCGCCCCGCGCAGCCTGCTCACGGCGACGCGGGCGAAGAGTCGGCGGTCGAGACGGTGCAGCGCCCTCATGGGGTCAGCCTAGGGTCTGCTGCCCCGGCCGCGCCTGCACACTGAACCGGATTGCACACCGGGCGGTCCCGCCGCGGGCGTGCGGGGGCCGCGGCGGCACACCTGCCGCCTGACCCGACGTGAGGTGTGACCGGGCCGGGCGGATCAGCCGTGCCGGGACGGGGTCACATCACCATGCAGGAGTACGCCACCGCGGGGTCGGGGGCGCCGCCGTTGGCGACGAAGCCGAAGCCGGTCGAGGCGCCGACCGCCAGGGAGCCGTTCCAGCTCGCGTTGTCGACGGTCGCCGCGGTGCCGGTGCCGGTACTGGTGCCGTTCCAGACGCTGGCCAGGCTCTGGCCGTTCGGCAGGGTGAAGTGGACCATCCAGCCGAGGATCGGCGTGGTGCCGGTGTTCTTCACCGTCACTTCGCCCTGGTAGCCGCCGGACCAGCTGCCGACCGTCCGGTACGTCGCCGAGCAGGCCGCGCCGGCCGGCGGCGGGTCGGTGGGGCCGCTGCCGTCGCCGACACCGGTCACCTGGCCGGTGCCGCCGTCGAAGACGACGTCGGAGCAGGAATAGAACGTCTCGGCGCTGTCCGAGCGCTGCCAGACGGTGTAGATGATGTGCCGTCCGGACTTGCCCGCGGGCAGCGTGCCGTTCCAGGTGTACTTGCCCTCGATGGTGCCGACCGTACCGGTGAGCGCCGGGTTGGTGGCCGACTGGAAGGGCGTGCTCTCCAGGGCGTCCCAGGTCAGCGGCTTGGCGGGGTCGAAGCCGTCCTTGGTGACGTACTGGTGGAAGGTGCCCGGGTGGGCCGCCCAGGCGTTGTAGGTGAAGGTGAACGCGGCGCCGCTGGTGAGGTGGGTCAGCGGCCAGTCGGTGCGGGCCGGGTCGAAGCCGGTGAAGTTGGTGTTGCCGCCGCTGCACAGCTGCCCGTCCGGCACGAAGTCGCGGGTGCGCCCGGCGCCGTCCGAGCGGAGCACCGAGTACCAGTTGTAGAAGGGCGTGGTGCCGCCGATCCCGGCCGCGGCCGCGCAGGCCGCGTTCCTGGGCTTGATCTCGCCGGTGGACGTGATGGCGTCCTGGTAGCAGAGGAAGGTGCGGCTGCCGGGCGTCATCGGCGCCCCGTGTGCCTCGGCCCGGGGGCCGCCGAGCACCACCAGCACCAGCGCGGGCAGCGCGGCGAGGAGGGTGAGCAGGCTGAGCACGTGTAACCGTCGGCGGATGTCTGCCATGTGCGGTGTCCCTTTCGACAGGTGGGCGGGGCCCGCGGGGCAGGCCCCCGGCGAAGGGATGGGAGCGCTCCCACTCGGAACGTAGCGCGGACCGCGACAGCTGTAAACGGATTCGGTCACGGCTATGACAAATCCCCGGACCGGACGGTCCGCGCACGGGCAGGGCCGCTCAGACCCGGGCCGCAGCCGCCGGCAGGGCGATCTCGAAGCAGCAGCCCCCGGAGACGTTCCGGACGGTCGCCCGGCCGGCGTGCGCCTCGACGATGCCGCGGACGATCGCCAGGCCGAGCCCCGCGCCGGAGTCCCCGTGGTGCGGCCCCGCCCCGCCGACCGCGGTGCGCGGCGTCCGGGCCGCACCGCCGCGCCAGCCGGTCTCGAAGACCCGCGGCAGGTCGGCCTCCGGGATGCCGCCGCAGCCGTCCGTCACCGACACCAGCACCTCGTCCTCCTCCCGACGGGCGGCGACCGCCACCACCCCGTCGGCGGGGGTGCAGCGGATCGCGTTGACCAGCAGGTTGCCGAGCACCCGGGTGATCTCCCGGCCGTCCACCTCGACGGGCTCCGCCGCCACCGGGCCGCCCTCCAGCCGCACTCCCCGCTCGCGGGCCAGCGGGGAGGCGCCGGCGACGGCGTCGCCCACCAGGTCGTACACCGACACCCGGGACGGCGAGAGCGCCAGCGCGCCCGCCTGGATGCGGGACAGCTCGAACAGGTCGTCCACCATGCCGGTCAGCCGGTCGACCTCGGTGCGCATCCGCGTCAGGTAGCGGGTCGGGTCGTCCGCAACGCCGTCCTCGAGCGCCTCGGCCATCGCCCGCAGGCCCGCCAGCGGGGTGCGCAGGTCGTGCGAGATCCAGGCGATCAGCTCCCGGCGGGAGTGTTCCAGCGCCTGCTCGCGCCGCCGGGACTCCGCGAGCCTGGCGCTGGTCGCCGCCAACTCCTCGCTCAACTGCGCCAGTTCGCTGCCGAGCGGCTGGGCCGGTGCGGCGAATCCGGTGTCGCTGCCGACCGTACGGGCGGCCGCGGCCAGCGCCCGGCTGCCGGCCACCACCTGGCGGCCCAGCAGCGCCGCGGTCACCAGCGAGACCACGGCCGCCATCAGGGTCACCGTGACCACCACACCGAGGTCGTGCTCGGACAGGAACATCGCCTGCGCCACCGACACGGTGCCCGCGGTCATCGCCAGCACCGTCACCACGGCCACGCACAGCAGCGAGAGGGCGACCGACCGGCGGCGCAGCAGCCGGACGGCGGGCCAGCCGAGCAGGCCGGCCGCGCCCGCACCGAGCGCGGCGAAGGCGGCGATCAACAGCAGGTCCCTCATGACGGATCAGCTCCCCACCGGGTCGAAGCGGTAGCCGACGCCCCAGACGGTGCTGATCAGGCGCGGCGCGGCCGGGTCGTCCTCGATCTTCTCGCGCAGCCGGCGGACGTGGACGGTGACCGTGGACAGGTCGCCGAACTCCCAGCCCCACACCCGCTGCATCAGCTCCTCCCGCCCGAACGCCTGGCCGGGGTGCCGGAGGAAGAACGCCAGCAGGTCGAACTCCCTCAGAGTGAGCGCGAGTTCGGTGCCGGACCGGCGCGCCCGGCGGGCCTGCGGGTCCAGTTCGAGGTCTCCGCTCACGAGAACACCGGGCGCCGGCGTGCCGGACACCGGGGCGGCCGACCCGGCGCGGCGCAGCACCGACCGGACGCGCAGCACCAGCTCCCGCGGGCTGAACGGCTTGGTGACGTAGTCGTCCGCGCCGAGCTCCAGGCCCAGGATGCGGTCGGCCTCGTCGCCCTTGGCGGTCAGCATCACCACCGGCAGCCGGGCGCCGTGCTCGGTCGCCCGCAGCCGCCGGCAGACCTCCAGGCCGTCGATCCCGGGCAGCATCAGGTCGAGCACCACCAGGTCGGGTCCGGTCGCGGCGGCGGCCAGTGCCTGGTGCCCGTCGGCGGCCCGGTCGACCTGGTAGCCGGCCCGCCGGAGGTAGCCGGTGACCACCTCCGCGACGGTCGGGTCGTCGTCGACCACCAGAATGCGGCCGGTGTGCGGGTGGCGGCTCACGCCGTCGGGCAGGTTCACACCTCCGAGGATAGGAACTCCGACACCCCGGCACGGGCGCCCCGGCCGGCCGTACGACTTCCGTAAGGTGCCCGGCGGCTGCGTCACGGCCGTGCGTCGGCCGCGGGTGTCAGGCGTCCGCCGGGTGTGCGGCGTCCAGGCGGGCGGCGAGGTCGAGGAGGTCGGGGAGGCGGAGCACCCGGCCGCCGGAGCCGGGGAGCGGGACGTGCAGGGGCGCCGTCCAGCGTTCGGGGATCGCCTCCAGGCCGTACACCGCACCGGCCAGTGCACCGGTCACGGCGGCCACGGTGTCGGTGTCGCCGCCGAGGTCGACGGCGGCCCGCAGCGCCTCCTCGAAGCCGTGGGTGGTGCGCAGCGCCCAGACCGCGGAGCCGAGGCAGGGCCAGACGGCGCCGTTGGACTCGGTTGCCTCGTCGGGGTGCCATTCGGGGGCGAGGACGACGGCGTACCGGCCGCGGTTCTCCGGGTCGACCGCGGTGAGGGCGTCCGGGACGGCCGCCAGCGGGTCCCCGCCGTCCAGGGCCGCCCGGACGAGGTCGTGCAGGACGGCGGTGCCCTCCCAGGCGGCCCGGTCGCCGTGGGTGAGGGCGGCGATCCGGCGGGCGGCGTCCATCGTGCCCTGCTGTCCGGCACGGGCGAACCGGACGGCGGAGCCTGCGGCCCGCATCAGTGAACCATTGCCCGCCGCACGGAGGTTGGTCTGGAAGTGGATCGCCGCGGCGAGGTCCCAGGGGAGGCCGGAGGTCAGGACGTCCTCGGTCTGCAGGCCGATGTCCTTGGGCTCGGAGGCCGCCCAGTGCCGGAAGCGGGCGAAGATGTCCGGCAGGTCCAACCCGCCGCGCTCCAGCAGGGATTCGGCGACGAGGACCGCCATCTGGGTGTCGTCGGTGGCCTCGCCCGCCTCCCAGCCGCCCCCGCCGCACATCTCGCCGCCGGCGCCGGGGGCCGGGAAGCGTACCGAGAACGCCCCGGCCGGCCCGAACTCGAAGGGTGCGCCCAGGGCGTCTCCGACGGCCGAGCCGATCACGGTGCCCGCGGCCCGGCTGCTGCGTCTCACTCCCCGTCCAGCCAGTCGCCGGGGAAGGCCTTGCGCAGGTCGGCGAGCGCGTCGGGTGTGAGGGCGCGGGCGTACAGGAAGGCGTCACCGTCCACGCGGAGCAGCACGTCGTCGCCGGCGAACCAGCGGCTGCCGGGCTGCTCGCTGCCGACCGGGTAGTCGGGGAAGGGGAGTTGGACGTACTGCTCCTCGACCAGGTGGAGGGTCTCGTCCCCGAGCGGCTCGAGGTGGTCGCTGCGGTCCTCGGGGGCGTGCAGGGACTCGGAGAGGACCAGCTCGACCAGGGCCACGGAGAGCCGGTCCAGCCAGGGCCGCCAGGTGCCGCCGGTCTCGATCAGCACCGCCGGGTCGGGCCGGTGCAGGTCGTCGAGCAGGACGCCCCAGGCTGCGGCTCCCTGGTTCTCGGCGCGGAACACCAGCACCTTGCCGTCCTCGTCGATGCGGAGGTCGGCCGGCCCGAGGAGCACGTCATGGTTGGCGGTGAGGTCGGGGCGCCGCCCGAACAGCCCGTACGCCTCGCGGAGCGCCGCCGGCAGCCGGACCCCGAGCCGGTCCTCGGCCGCGGCCAGGTCGGTCTCCGCCCAGCCGTCGTCCTCCCCGAGCGGAGCGACCCAGTGCTCCGCGAAGTCCTGCACGAACCACCAGGCCGCGGCACGGTCCTCGAGACCGGCAGCGACACCTTCGACGAGATCGAACCCCTGTGTCATACCCCGGACCCTACCGGCCGTGTCCGACCGCCCGGCATACACCCGGAAACCCGTGCGACAACACGTCAGCCGGCCTGGCAGTCTGGGCTCATGGACGAGGAGTGGGTGACGGTCCTCACCGTCGAGAACGTGTCCGGCATGCCGCGCCCGGGGTTCGCCCTCGCCGTTTGACTGCGTGACCGCGGCATCGACTGGTGTCCGTTCGCCGGGGAGCAGATCCGCTGCGACCTGGCCTGTGGCCGCGACCCCGCCCAGGGCGGGCGGTCGCGCGGCTTCGTCACCGTGAGGGTGCGGGCCGACGCCCTCCGCCGCATCGGCCTCCACCCCGATCAGCCCACCGCCCGAGCCCTGCTGCCGCTCGCCCCCGACTGGTGGGGCCCCTGGACGGGCAGCCGGAAGACGGCCGTCCGACGCGAGGCGGTCGCCGAGGCCCGCCGCCTGGGGAACGGCTGATGCCGCACACCCTGCTCGGCGCGTGCCTCAGTCGCCCACCAGCGCCACCGCCGCGACCCGGGCGCCGCCCCGGCGGACGATCTCGGCGAGCCGCTCGGCGGTGATCCCGGACGCCCGGCCACGACCAGCGCGCTGTTGCCGAGCCGGTCCCTGGTCGCCTGTGCGGCCCGTGCGGCCTCGCCGAACTGCCCGTACCGGACGACGGCCTGGATCAGCAGGCAGACGGCCACCACCACACCGGAGACCAGTCGGGCGACGGCCGCGGGGTGGGCGGCGGCGCGGCACTGCGACACGAATGCACTTTCGAGAAGCGAGGTTGACGGCCGGTCAACTCCCTACGGGCAGTTCCGCCGGCTCGGTGAGGAGGGGGGCCAGCAGGTCGCCGTGGTCCGCGATGCGGGCGAGGACGTCGTCGGGGGTGAAGGCGAGGTCGTCCGGGGATGTGCAGTGCTCGATCTCGTCCCAGGTGAGCGGGGTGGAGACGCCGGGGACGGCGGTGGCACGCAGGGTGTAGGGGGCGGCGGTGGTCTTGGTGGTGGTGTTCTGGGACCAGTCGACGAAGACCTTGCCGCGGCGCAGCGCCTTGGTCATCCTGCTGACCACGTGCCGGGGGTGTTCGGCGGCGAGGCCCTCGGCGAGGCTGCGGGCGTAACCGACGACGGCGGAGGCGTCGCTCGGGCGGAGGGCGGCGTACAGGTGCAGGCCCTTGCTGCCGGAGGTCTTGGCGTGGGCGGTGAGGCCGTCGGCGGCGAGCCGTTCGCGGATCAGCCGGGCGACCTGGCAGCAGAGGGTGATGTCGGCGCCCGGTCCCGGGTCGAGGTCGATGACCAGCCGGTCGTGGGCGGCGGGGCCGGTGTCGGCGCTCCACTGGGGGACGTGGAGTTCGAGGGCGTAGCCGTTGGCGAGGGCCATCAGGGTGGGGAGGTCGTCGACGGTGACGCGCTCCTTGGGGCCTTCGTGGCTGTCGACGACCATGGTGCGGACCCAGTCGGGCAGGCCCGGGGGCGGGTTCTTGGCGAAGAAGCCCTCCTCGCCGACGCCGGAGGGGAAGCGCAGCAGGGAGACCGGCCGGCGGCGGATGTGCGGCAGCAGGTGCGGCGCGACCTGGGCGTAGTAGTACAGGGCCTCGCCCTTGGTCCAGCCGGTGGCCGGCCACAGCACCTTGTCGAGGTGGGAGAGGACCAGGCGGCGGCCCTCGACTTCGGTGACCTGTCGCTCCGGCATACCGGGTAAATCCCCATGAAAGGGTCGGGCCATGCCGCAGGTCACCTGGAAAGGTGCCTTCACGTCCGGCCCGGTGGCGTCTGCCGCGGGACCGGGGGCCCGGCCGCGTCGGGCAGGCCGGACCCCCGGAGCACCGCGACCCCCGTGCACAGGCACCCCAAGACGCGCCGCGGGCAGCGGAACGGTTCGCCGCGCGGGGCCCGCGCGGCGTGCTTGCGATGCCTCAGCCGGGGACGCCGGCGAGGCCGGTGTCGAGGCCGTCGAGGGCGTGCGAGCAGACGCAGTCGCGGGCCGCCGGGAGGTCGGCGAGTGCCTTGAAGAGCACGGTCCGCAGCCGGTCGACGTTGCGGGCGAAGACCTCCAGCACCTCGGCGTGGGTGACGCCCTCGCCGGTCTCCACTCCTGCGTCGAGGTCGGTGACCAGGGCCAGCGAGGTGTAGCAGACGCCGAGTTCGCGGGCGAGGACGGCCTCCGGGTGCCCGGTCATGCCGACCACCGACCAGCCGTTCGCGGTGAACCAGCGGGACTCGGCGCGGGTGGAGAAGCGCGGGCCCTCGATGACCACCAGGGTGCCGCCGTCGACCGCCTCCCAGGCGCTGGCGCCGGCCGCCGCCAGTGCGACCCGGCGGCCGTCCGGGCAGTACGGGTCCGCCATGGAGACGTGCACCACCTCGGGCACGGAGCCGTCGGGCAGCGGCAGGCCGTCGTAGAAGGTCTGCGCCCGGCCCGCGGTGCGGTCCACGAACTGGTCCGGCACCAGCAGCGTGCCCGGGCCGTACTCGGCGCGCAGGCCGCCGACCGCGCACGGGCCGAGCACCTGCCGCACGCCGAGGGAGTGCAGGGCCCACAGGTTCGCCCGGTAGTTGATACGGTGCGGCGGCAGGCTGTGCCCGCGGCCGTGCCGCGGCAGGAAGGCGACGGTGCGGCCGGCCACCTCGCCGAGGAAGACCGAGTCGCTGGGCGGCCCGTACGGCGTCTGGACGGCGACCTCGGTCACGTCGTCGAGCAGCGCGTACAGCCCGGACCCGCCGATCACGCCGATCTCGGCCCGGCCGGGGGCGCAGGCGGCGGGCAGGGTCGAGGGGGCGTCAGACATGGCCTCTCCTTCGGTGGTGACGGTCGGTCCCCGTGCCCGGCCCGCGGAACGGGCCGGCGCCCCAACCCTACGAGCCCGGCGCCGGACGGTGGGCCGCCCGGCCGACGCCGCGTCAGCACGGCGGGCGCCCGGCCGGGCGGCGGCTGCCCGCGCCCACCCGTCCTTACGGTCCGCCCACCCCGCCGCGTACAGTGACAGCCTCTGCTGACAGGAGTGACGGCGATGGACGGACAGGCGGTGCCGGGAGCCCCCGGCCACCGGGCGCTGGTGTGGCGCGAGCGGCCCGAGGCGCCCGGCGCCGCGGTGCTGGTGCTGCACGGCGGCCAGGAGGCGGGCCTGCACCGTCCCGGTCCGGTCAACCTGCCGGGCCTGCGGATGCGGCCGTTCGCGCGGGCGGTGGAGAAGGCCACCGCCGGTGCCGGCGTCGCGGTCGGCGTCGTCCGCTACCGCTGCCGCGGCTGGAACGGCGACCGGGCCGACGCCGCGCAGGACACCGTCGCCGCCCTGCAGGACCTCGCCGAGGAGCTCGGCCCGGTGCCGACCGTCCTGATCGGCCACTCCATGGGCGGCCGGGCCGCGCTGCGGGCCGGCGGGCACCCGTGCGTGACCGGCGTGGTCGCCCTCGCGCCCTGGTGCCCCGACGACGAGCCCTGCGAGCACCTGGCCGGCCGCCGCCTGCTGATGCTGCACGGCGACCTCGACCGGGTGACCGCGCCCGACGCCACCCAGCGCTTCGCCTCCCGCGCCCGCGCCGCCGGTGCGCAGGCCGCCGGCTACCGGGTCACCGGCAGCGGCCACGCGCTGCTGCGCCGTGCGAACGACTGGCACCGGGCCACCGCCGAGCTCACCGCCGGCCTGCTGGGCCTGCGCACCCTGCCGCCGGACGTCGCGTCGGCGCTCGACCTCCCGGCCTCGGCCGCCGGCGGCCTGCAGCTGGCACTCGCCCACCGCTGATCCGCGCGACCCCGGCTCGACGCGCCGCCGCGCCCGCATCTCGTACCGGCAAACGGGTGATGCCGACGCGCACCTGCTCGCCGCCACCGTGTGCGTTCGCCCGGTTACACCATGATGATGGCGACCGGGGGAACCAGGCGAGGAGAGTACGGAACCGATGGCTGCTGGGACGGAAACGGCACAGGCCGGTGCACAACCGCGGGAAACGACACGAGGCAAGGTCCTGGTCCAGTGGCTCACCACCACGGACCACAAGAAGATCGGGACGCTCTACCTCGGTACGTCGTTCGCGTTCTTCCTGGTCGCGGGTGTGATGGCCCTGGTCATGCGCGCCGAACTGGCCCGCCCCGGCAACCAGATCATCTCGAACGAGCAGTTCAACCAGCTGTTCACCCTGCACGGCGGCGCGATGCTGCTGATGTTCGCGACCCCGCTGTTCGCGGGCTTCGCCAACTGGATCATGCCGCTGCAGATCGGCGCCCCCGACGTCGCCTTCCCGCGGCTGAACATGTTCGCCTACTGGCTCTACCTGTTCGGCTCCCTGATCGTCGTCGCCAGCCTGTTCACCCCGCAGGGCGCACCCGACTTCGGCTGGTTCTCCTACCCGCCGCTGTCGGACGAGGTGCACTCCCCGAACATCGGCGGGGACATGTGGATCATGGGGCTGACCTTCTCCGGCTTCGGCACCATCCTCGGCTCGGTCAACTTCATCACCACCATCATCTGCATGCGCGCCCCCGGCATGACGATGTTCCGGATGTCGATCTTCGTCTGGAACGTGCTGCTGACCGCGGTGCTGGTGCTCCTGGTCTTCCCGGTGCTCGCCGCGACCTTCCTCGCACTGGAGGCCGACCGCAAGTACGGGGCGCACGTCTTCGACGCGGCCAACGGCGGGGCCATTCTCTACCAGCACCTGTTCTGGTTCTTCGGCCACCCCGAGGTCTACATCATCGCGCTGCCGTTCTTCGGCATCGTGTCGGAGATCGTGCCGGTCTTCAGCCGCAAGCCGATGTTCGGCTACTCGGGCCTGGTCGCCGCGACCATCGCCATCGCCGGCCTGTCGGTGACGGTGTGGGCGCACCACATGTTCGTCACCGGGCAGGTGCTGCTGCCGTTCTTCTCCTTCATGACCTTCCTGATCGCCGTCCCGACCGGCGTGAAGTTCTTCAACTGGGTCGGCACCATGTGGAAGGGCTCGCTGAGCTTCGAGACGCCGATGCTCTGGGTGGTCGGCTTCCTGGTCACCTTCCTCTTCGGCGGTCTGACGGGTGTCCTGCTGGCTGCGCCGCCGATCGACTTCCACGTCTCCGACTCGTACTTCGTCGTCGCCCACTTCCACTACGTGGTGTTCGGCACGGTGGTGTTCGCGATGTTCGGCGGCTTCCACTTCTGGTGGCCGAAGATGACCGGCAAGATGCTCGACGAGCGGCTCGGCAAGATCTGCTTCTGGACGCTGTTCGTCGGTTTCCACACCACCTTCCTGGTCCAGCACTGGCTCGGTGCGGAGGGTATGCCCCGCCGCTACGCCGACTACCTGGCCTCCGACGGCTTCACCACGCTGAACAGCGTCTCCACCGTCGGCGCCTTCCTGCTCGGCCTGTCGATCCTGCCGTTCCTCTACAACGTCTGGAAGACCGCCATGTACGGCGAGGACGTCGACGTCGACGACCCCTGGGGCTACGGCCGCTCGCTGGAGTGGGCGACCTCCTGCCCGCCGCCGCGGCACAACTTCCTCACCCTGCCGCGCATCCGCTCGGAATCCCCGGCCTTCGAGCTGCACCACCCCGACATCGCCGCCCGCGACTACCTCGACAACCACGGCGAGCCCGCCAAGCACCTCGCCGGTGTGACCCCCGCCGAGTACGACAATCCGCGACGCCGGTCCGGCCCCGGCGGCAACGTCTGACCGGGGTCCCGGAATGGACGACCACACCACCGACGCCGCCGGCAGCCTGCAGCAGCTGGAGGGCTACCTGCTGTGGCAGGCCGAGCTCGCCACGGCGCAGCGGGACGCCGCCGCCTTCGCCGACCAGTTCCCGTGGCTCACGACAGGCGAGCGCGAGGAGGTCGAAGAGGCCTACGCCCGGGAGCGCCTGCAGGTCTCCCGCCTGGCCGTCACCCGTATCGCGCAGCGCTGCCGGGAGCTGCGGAGCGAGTACGAGGAGCGCTACCGCCACCTGAAGAGCCGCCTCGTCGCCCTGTTCCTGGGCGCCGGGGCCGTGGGAGCGGCCGCCGTCGCGGTGCTGGCCCGCGCCTGGCCGTAGGCCGGGGGACGCGTCAGGGGCGGCACCTCGCCCCTGACGTTTCCGTCCGCGGGTCGACGTGCGGCTGCGGTGCGGGCGGCGGACCATGAAGCCGACGAGTGGAGCAGCCGTGACGAAGGAAACCCCCACCCCGGCCGCGGGCGATCTGGTCGTGCTGCGCAACGTCAACAAGCACTTCGGCGACCTCCACGTGCTCCAGGACATCGACCTCACCATCGCCCGTGGTGAGGTCGTGGTCGTCATCGGGCCGTCCGGAGGCGGGAAGTCGACGCTGTGCCGCGCCATCAACCGCCTGGAGACCATCGACTCCGGCGAGATCTCCATCGACGGCAGGCCGCTGCCGGCCGAGGGCCGCGAGCTGGCGGCCCTGCGGGCGGACGTCGGCATGGTCTTCCAGTCGTTCAACCTCTTCGCGCACAGGACCGTGCTCGACAACGTCACGCTCGGCCAGATCAAGGTCCGCAAGAAGGACAAGAAGGCCGCCGAGGAACGGGCGCGCCGGCTGCTGGAGCGGGTGGGCGTCGCCTCGCAGGCGGACAAGTACCCGGCGCAGCTCTCCGGCGGCCAGCAGCAGCGCGTGGCGATCGCCAGGGCGCTGGCCATGGACCCGAAGATCATGCTGTTCGACGAGCCGACCTCCGCGCTCGACCCCGAGATGATCAACGAGGTGCTGGAGGTGATGCAGCAGTTGGCGCGCGAGGGAATGACCATGGTCGTCGTCACCCACGAGATGGGATTCGCCCGATCGGCCGCCAACCGTGTGGTCTTCATGGCAGATGGCCGGATCGTGGAGGAGACGACACCCGATCAGTTCTTCAGCAACCCGCGCAGCGAGCGGGCCAAGGACTTCCTCTCGAAGATCCTGCACCACTGACGGGGACCAGCGAGCACAAGGAATGATCACCATGGAACTTCGCAAGGTCACCCTCGCGGCCGCGGTTGCGCTCGGGCTGTCCCTGACGGCCGCCGGCTGCGGATCGGACGGCGGCGGCGCCACCAGCGGCGCCAGCGGCGACCAGAAGGTCACCGTCGGCATCAAGTTCGACCAGCCCGGCATCGGTCTGAAGACCCCGGACGGCACGTACACGGGCCTCGACGTCGACGTGGCCACGTACGTCGCCAAGGAGCTCGGCTACGACCCCGGCAACATCGAGTGGAAGGAGGCGAAGAGCGCCGACCGCGAGACGCTGCTCCAGCGCGGCGACGTCGACTTCATCGCCGCCTCGTACTCGATGACGCCCGCCCGTGCGGAGAAGGTCGACTTCGCCGGCCCGTACCTCCTGGCGCACCAGGACGTGCTGATCCGGGCCGACGACGACTCCATCAAGAAGCCCGAGGACCTGAACAACAAGAAGCTCTGCTCCGTCACCGGCTCCACCTCGGCGCAGAACGTCAAGACCAAGATCGCCCCGAATGCGCAGCTGCAGGAGTACGGCGGCTACTCGGAGTGCCTGACCGGCCTGGAGAACGGGGCCGTCGATGCGCTGACCACCGACGACGTGATCCTCGCCGGCTACGCCTCGCAGCCGGAGTTCAAGGGCAAGTTCAAGCTCGGCGGCTTCAAGATGAGCAACGAGAACTACGGCATCGGCGTCCAGAAGGACAGCGAGCTCAAGGCGAAGATCAACGCCGCCCTGGAGAAGATGGTCGCGGACGGCGCCTGGGAGGCGGCCGTCAAGAAGAACCTCGGCCCGTCCGGCTACCAGAACGAGCCCGCACCGAAGATCGGCGTCATCGTCACCTGAGACGCGCCGTCCGAGGCGCGCCGCCCCGGGGTGGCGCGCCTCGCCCGTCACTCGCGGAAGGCGGGGAGACCGTGTTCGACTTTCTTGAGGGCTACAACGTGCTCGGCGCTTTCTGGGTGACGGTGCAGCTCACCTTCTACTCCGCCGTCGGCGCGCTGATCTGGGGCACCGTCCTGGCGGCCATGCGCGTCAGCCCCGTGCCCCTGATGCGCGGCTTCGGGACGGCCTACGTCAACGTGGTCCGGAACATCCCCCTCACCGTGATCATCGTCTTCACCTCGCTGGGCCTGTTCCAGACCCTGGGCATCACGCTCGGCGCCGAGAACTTCACCACCATCAACTTCCGGCTCGCCGTGCTCGGGCTGATCGTCTACACCTCGGCGTTCGTCTGCGAGGCGCTGCGGTCCGGCATCAACACGGTGCCCGTGGGCCAGACGGAGGCGGCGCGCGCCATCGGCCTGAGCTTCCCCCAGGTGCTGAGGCTCGTCGTCCTTCCGCAGGCGTTCCGGTCCGTGGTGGGCCCGCTGGCGAACGTGCTGATCGCGCTGACCAAGAACACCACCGTGGCCGCCACGATCGGTGTCGCCGAGGCGGCCCTGCTGATGCGGGAGATGATCGAGAACGAGGCCCAGCTCCTCCTCATCTCCGCGGTCTTCGCGTTCGGCTTCATCTGCCTCACGCTGCCGACCGGGCTCCTCCTCGGAAGGGTGGCCAAGAAGGTCTCGGTGAAGCGATGACCCCGCCGTCCGTCCTCTACGACACTCCGGGGCCGCGCGCCAAACGGCGCAACCTGCTGTTCACGGTGGCGTTCCTGATCGCCGTCGCCGGCTTGGCCTGGTGGGTGGTCCAGAGCCTCATCGACAAGAACCAGCTCGAATGGGTCAAGTGGCGGCCATTCTTCACGGACTCCCGCGCCTGGGAGACGTACCTCCTGCCGGGGCTCGAGAACACCCTCATCGCCGCCTCGCTCGCCATGGTCATCGCGCTGCCGTTCGGGGCGCTGTTCGGCATCGCCCGGCTCTCCGACCACCTGTGGGTGCGGGGCACGGCCGGCACCGTCGTGGAGTTCTTCCGCGCCATCCCGGTGCTGATCCTGATGCTGTTCGCCAATGCCGCGTACTCCGAGTTCACCGACGTCAGCCCCGACAGCCGGCCGCTGTACGCGGTGGTCACCGGCCTGGTCCTGTACAACGGCGCCGTGCTCGCGGAGATCGTACGGGCCGGCATCCTCTCCCTCCCGCGGGGCCAGACCGACGCGGCCGAGGCGATCGGCATGCGCAAGAACCAGGTGATGCGCTACGTGCTGCTGCCGCAGTCGGTCACCGCGATGCTGCCGGCGATCGTCAGCCAGATGGTCGTCATCGTGAAGGACACCGCGCTGGGCGGCGCACTGCTCGGCTTCTCCGAACTGCTGGCGTCCGTCCGCCCGATGAGCGCGAACTACGGGGCCAACACCATCGCCTGCTTCACCGTCGTCGCGGCCATCTTCGTCGTGCTGAACTTCGCCCTCACCTCCTTCGCGACCTGGCTGGAGCGCCGGCTGCGGCGCGGCAAGAGGTCCACCGGCGCGGTGGTCGGCGCCTCCGCCGTCGAGGAGCTGTCCACACCGGGCGAGCACGTGGGCCACGACGACCTCGGCGGAGGGGGCGGCACCTCCGGCAAGGGCGGCTGAACGCTCTCTTTCGGATCTTGTCGGATCGGCTCGGATCGCTCGGATCGGCTCGGATCGGCGCGCGGTGTCGGGCGCCCCGGCGAGATCCGGAGGAGAGCGCCCGGGCGGCGTCCCGTCAGGAGCGGCCGAACCAGCGGCGCTTGGCCCGCGGCGGGGGCGCGGCGCCGTTCGCCGGGGCCACCGGCGGGTCGTCGTACTCGCGGGAGATCACCTGGACCCGGCCCGACTCGACGTCGTGGCGCACCGTGTCCAGGCCCTGGCGGTCCAGTCGGGCGATGGTGTCGGCGTGGGTGGTGGTGTTCAGGGCGAGCATTCCGACCTTCGGGTGCCTGCGGCCGGGCTTCACCTCCTCGCCGAGCAGGGTCTGCATCAGGCGGTCGGCGGAGGCCGAGGGCAGGTCCTCGTCCACGGCGACGTGCAGCATCAGGTGTTCCTCGCCGCCGGCCCGCCACCGGACCTGCGCCACCCACACCGAGCGGACGGCGGGGAACTCGCGGATCCGCCGCACCAGTGCGTCGCGCAGGGCGACCGCCACCGGGTCGGTGGACCGGTCGAGTTTCATCTCCGCCCCGGGCCCGTAGGCCGCCCAGTCCCGCAGCACCTGCTCGGGGAAGATCGCCTGCCCGTTTCCGGAGCGGACCCCGAGCACGGTGACGCCGGTCTTCTCCAGGATGTCCCTCAGCCGTGCCGCGTCGCAGTGCACCGTCCCGGCAGCCGCCGGCAGCAGTTCCGCGCCGAGCGCCGCATCGGTGAACCCGAGCAGCGTGGGCGGCTGCTCGTCGTCGGGGAGGAACATCACCGATCCGGTACCGGTGACGGGAACGAACACCCCGCCCTCGAACAGTGCGGCGAGCACCGCCTCCGGCGCGGGTTCGTACCCGTCCGCACGACGGTCGAGAAGGTCGGCGAGACGCACGTTCGAATGATCGATCACGCGTGCAGCGTAGTGCCCGGACGGCCGCCGCCGGCCATCGCGGTGGCGCAGTTCCCGATGCGGGTGACGACGACGGCCGAGCAGGCGTTCGGCGTGCCGGAGCCGGCCGGGTCCGCCCGATGCCGTCGGGGTCGGCAGGTCCTCGGGGCCCTCCGCCCGGCGTCCGCTCCAGCGGCACCCGGCCCGGCGGAGTTCGCGCTGCCCACCCGACCGTGGCCCGCGTCATGAACGAGGGCCGCCGCGCCGGCCTGACCGGCACCGACGTCTTCGACGCGGGTCTGTCCCTGATCATCGGGGCCCAGTGGGCGTGCCTGCCGCACTCGAACGGGCCGCATGCCCCTTACAGGACTCACGGGCGCGGCGAGAGCTCGCGGTCGTGTCGACGGTGCCGTCGAACGGTCACCGCCCGTACGGTTCCCGGACCGGGGCCGGCGGTCTACCCTTCCCGGCATGGTCGGCCCGGTGATCCCCAGCTCCCCCGTCACTCCGCCACGGCCGGGCCCCGGGCGGCGGACGGTGGTGGGGGCGCTGCTCGGCTGGGGTGCGGCCGGGTGCGGGGCGGCCCGGGAGCCGGTGGGGCGGCTGCGGTTGGCGACGGGGCCGGAGGGCGGGCCCTACAACGCGTTCGGGCGGGCACTGGCCGCAGCGACGGTCGGGCAACGGCCGGCGGTGGTGCCGCGGGCGACCGCCGCGAGCGTGGACAACCTGCGCCGGCTGGACGACGGTTCGGTCGAACTGGCGCTGGCCATGGCGGACACCGCGGAGGACGCCGTCCGCGGCCGGAACTCCTTCACCCGCCCGCTGCCGGTGTCCGCGCTGGCCCGCGTGTACGTGAACTACACCCATCTGCTCACCCCTGCGGACGGGCCGGTGCACACGCTCGCCGACCTCGCCGGACGGCGCGTGGCGGTCGGCGCGGACGGTTCCGGCGTGCAGGTCGTCGCGCGGCGGCTGCTGGAGACCGCGGCGCTGACCGGGGGTGCCGGGCGGGTGACCGAAGTCCCCCTGGCGCTCGGCGAGTCCGTGGCCGCGCTGCGCGCGGGCCGGGTGGACGCGCTGTTCTGGTCCGGCGGGGTGCCGACCCCGGCCGTCGCGGAACTCGCCCGGGAGCTGCCGCTGCGCGTGCTCGCGCTGGACGGCCCGGCGGAGGTGCTGCGCGCCCGCCACGGGCCCGTCTACACCGCGGCCGCGTTCCCGGCCGGGGTCTACGGGCTGCGGGCACCGGTCGGCACCGTCGGCGTCGGCAACTACCTCCTGGCCCGTACCGATGTGTCGGCGGACGCGGTGCGCGCGGTGCTTCGCACGGTCTTCGACTCCTGGCGGGACCTGCTGCGCGAGGTGACCGCCGGGGCGCGGCTGGAGCCCCGATTCGCCGTCTCCACCGGCGCGGTGCCACTGCACCCGGGCGCAAGCGCCTACTACCGGTCGGTCTACGGCTGAGCCCGCCGGGCGGCCGGAAGCCGGAAGTCCACGGTCAGGCCGTGCGGGACGGCCGGCCGCACCCGCAGCCCGCCGCCGCTCATCCGGGCGATCTCATCGGCGATGGCCAGGCCGAGTCCGCTGCCGGGCAGGTTCTGGTGCTCGGGCGCGCGGGTGAAGCGCCGGACCAGCAGCGGCAGTTGGTCGGCCGGGACGCCCGGCCCGGTGTCGGTGACCTCGACCGTCACGCTGTCCGCTCCGGTCTCCTCCCCGGTGCCCCGAGCCGCGAGGACGGCGACCCGGCCGCCGCTCGGCACGAACTTGGCGGCGTTGTCGAGCACGGCGTCGAGGATGCGGCCGGCCGCGTCCGGCACCGCGCGGACCCGCAGGCCGGGTGCAGTGTCCGCGGTGAGGACGAGGCCTGCGGCGGCGAACACCGGTTGCCACGCGGCCACCCGCGCGGTGACCGCCGCCGACAGGTCCTGTTCCACCGGGTGCGCGCTCGCGGCCTCGACCCGGGCCAGCGCGAGCAGACCGTCCAGCAGTTCGCCGAGTCGCTCGGCCTCGTCCAGGGCCCGGGTGTGCTCCTCCCGGCCGGGGCCGGACGGCAAGTGCGGCTCCACGTTCTCCAGTTGCAGCACCAGGGTGGCCAGCGGATTGCGCAGTTGGTGGGAGGCGTCGGCGACGAAAGCCCGCTGCCGGGTCAGCGCGTCGGCGACGGCCTCCGCCATGGTGTTGAAGTTGCGGCGCAGACGGCGTAGCTCGGGCGGTCCGGCGTCGAGGGCGGCGCGGGCCCGCAGGCTGCCGGCGGCGAGCTGTTCCACGGCGCGGTCGAGGTCACCGACCGGGCGCAGCAGCCAGCGGGCGGTGCCGGCGGCGACCAGCGCGGCCGCCACGAAGGCGGCGAGGGCGCCGGCGGCGATGAGCACCCAGCGCAGCAGCACGTCCCGGCGGGCCGCGTCGGTGGGGACGGTGAGCAGCACGGCCCCGCTGACCCGCTCGTCGTGGCCGACGGGTTCGGCGAGGACGACGGTGCCCGGGCCCCAGGGCCGGACGGTGGGTAGCCGGTCGGTGGAACGGCCGGTGAGAGAGCGGTCGCGGGCCTCGGTGGCGGCCGCTCCGTCGGAGGTCGGTCCGGATCGGCCGACGGTGCGGCCGGCCGCGTCGACCACCTCCACGCCCGCCCGGTAGAGCTCGGCGTAGCGGCCGGTTTCGGCGGTGAGTTCGGCGCGATCGGCATCGGTACGGACGCGGTCGGCGAGTTCGGCGAACCGGACGGCGTCCGCACGGCGTTGCAGCAGCAGGTGTTCGGTGCGGCCGCGGGCGTAGGCGTCGGCGAGCGGGAGGGCGAGCAGCAGGGTGGCGGAGGCCATCAGCGCGGTCAGGACGGCGAGCAGTCGGCGCCTCACGCGAGGGTGTCCTGCGAGCCCCCGGGGCCGCCTTCCCGGCCTGCGGGGTCGGGCCCGTCGGCTGCGGTGTCGGCGGGGTGGGCCGCGGGTCGGCCTTCGGTGCCGAGTTGGTAGCCGAAGCCGCGGACGGTGCGGACCAGGTGGGAGCGGCCGGTCTTGGCGCGGATGCCGGCGACGTGCACGTCCAGCGAGCGGGAGACGGCGAGGAAGGCGTCGCCCCAGATCCGGTCGAGGATCTCCTCCCGGGAGTGGACCTGGGTGCGGCGGGCGGCGAGGTGGGCGAGGACGTCGAACTCGCGGCGGGTCAGGTGAACCGGCCGGCCGGCGACGGTGACGGTGCGGGCGGCGAGGTCGACGACGACGTCGCCGACGGCGATCCGCGGACCGGCGGCCTCGGCCGGGGTTCCGGGCCGGTCGGTGCGCCGGCGGACGGTGTCGATCCGGGCCATCAGTTCGGCCATCCGGAACGGTTTGACGACGTAGTCGTCGGCGCCGGCGCGCAGGCCCTGCACGATGTCGCGTTCCTCGCAGCGGGCGGTGACGACGATCAGCGGCGCGTCGCAGACGGTCCGCAGCCGGCGCAGCAGGTCGAGGCCGTCCAGGTCGGGCAGGCCCAGGTCGAGCAGGACGAACTCGGCCTCGTGGACGAGGCGCAGGGCGTCCAGTGCGCGGCCGACCCGACGGGTGGTGTGGCCTCGCTGGGCGAGGGCGGTGCCCAGGGCGCGGGCCATCCGGTCGTCGTCCTCGACCAGCAGTGCGTGCATCGGCCTCTCCCCCTGGCGTGGCGGCCGCGGGTGGCCGCGCCGACCATCCTGACCTGCGGCGGCGACCACCGGAAGTCCCCGGCGGGCGGGGGCTTTCGGTGGTCTTCGCGACCTGCGGCCGTCAGCGGACGGCCGGGGCCGCAGTGCGGCCGGGGGTGGTCCGCTCCTCTCCGGGGGTGAGCGCGACGCCGCGGGTGTCGGGCATCAGGACATAGGCGATCAGGGAGACCAGGGCGCAGGCCGAGACGTACCAGAAGAACGCTTTCTCGTGGCCGGCGTTCTTGAACCAGAGCGCCACGTACTCCGCGGTGCCGCCGAAGAGGGCGTTGGCGACGGCGTACGGCAGGGCGACGCCGAGGGCGCGGATCCGGGTCGGGAAGAGTTCCGCCTTCACGGCGGCGTTGATCGAGGTGTAGCCGGTGACGACGACCAGGGCGAGCAGGGACAGTCCGAGCGCCGGCCAGTACGAGGATGCCGAGCCGAGGGCGGTCATGATCGGGTAGGTGCCGAGGGTGCAGCCGACCGCGAAGGTGATGAGCAGCGGCCGGCGCCCGATCCGGTCGGAGAGCAGGCCGGCCAGCGGCTGCAGGGCGGCGAAGACGGCGAGCGCGGTGAAGCTGACCAGGGTGGCGGTGTTCTTCGCCATGCCCGCGCTGCCGATCAGGTACTTCGTCAGGTAGGTGGTGTAGGTGTAGTAGGCGACGGTGCCGCCGAGGGTGAGGGCCATCACCATCACGGCCTGCCGGCGGTGGGCCCACAGGGCGCGCACGGTGCCCCGGGTGTCGGCGCCCCGGCCGGCGCCGGCCTCCGCGGTGAACGCCTCGGTCTCCTGGAGGCGGCGGCGCAGCCAGAACACCACCAGGGCGAAGAGCGCGCCGACCACGAACGGGATCCGCCAGCCCCAGCTCTTGAGTTCGGCGGTCGTCAGGGTGTGCTGCAGGCCGATCAGGATGCCGAGACCGAGCAGCTGACCGCAGGTCATCGACACGTACTGGAGGGACGAGCCGAGGCCGCGCTGGTTGCGGGCGGACGCCTCGGTGAGGAAGGTCGCGCTGGCGGCGTACTCGCCCCCGATGCTCATGCCCTGCAGCAGTCTGGCCAGCAGCAGGACGCCCGCGCCGAGGTATCCCGCCCGCTGGTAGGTCGGGGCGACGGCGATCAGCAGGGCGGCGGCCGACATCATGGTGACGGTCAGGGTGAGCGCACTCTTGCGGCCGTGCCGGTCGGCGGCGCGGCCCAGCACCCAGCCGCCGACCGGCCGCATCAGGAACCCGACGGCGAAGATCCCGGCGGTGTTCATCAGCTTGGTGGTGGGGTTCCCGCCGGGGAAGAAGGAGTCGGCGAAGTAGATCGCGAAGCTGGCGTAGACGAACCAGTCGTACCACTCGACGAGGTTGCCGAGCGATCCGCCGATCAGGGCGAGGCGCCGCGCGGCACGGCCGCCGCTCTGCGGCGACGGGGGCGCGGTACGGGACGGGGACATGGCGGCTCCGCGGGAAGGGCCCGTGGGGGGCGGGGGTGGGTGCCCCGAGCGTGCTGCCGTCGGCGGTGGCCCGGCAAGGGCGGGCCCGCAGATCTAACATCCCGCTAACTGAGCGTTTCCTCCCCGGTTTCGGAGCTCAGGTTCCGCGCCAGGTCGGGGTGGCTTCACCGGTGAGGCGCCGGGTCATGAGATCGATCATCGCGACGTGGGTCATGGCTTCGGAGCGACTACAGCACCTCCAAGGCCGCCCTCGTCCTGCTGGCCGGCTACCGGACACCCGCCGGCCTCCGCAGAATCGGCGAGGCCCGCCTCGCCGCCTGGCTGGCGAACCGCAAAGTCCGAAACGCCAAAGCGGTGGCCGCCACCGCGCTGGAGGCGGCACACGCCCAGCACACCGCGATCCCCGGAGAGAGGACCGCCGCGACCATGGTGCACACCCTGGCCAGGGTGGTGACGGCCCTGGACGAGGAGATCGCCCGCACCGACACGGCGATCGAGGCCCGGTTCCGCAGGAGGAGCGAGGGCAAGTCCCACAAGCAGGCCGTCCTGGCCCTCGCTCGTCGCCGCCTCGACGTGCTCTGGCCCTCATACGGGACCAGCACACCTTCACCATTGAGCCGCCCCGACGCGGTCTCGCAGCGGCATGACCCCGTCACCGTCCGCTACCCAGATCCTTGACGAACCCGATTGGGAATCAGTGGCTCCGTTCCGCCGCCTGGATCCGTTCCTCCGTCGCGGGAGGGTTCAGGCCGCCGGGCCCGGTCGGCGTCCGCGCCTCCATGACCGCCCACACCTGCGCCGCCTCTTCATGTATCGAGTTCATGCCCGACAAGGTAATCCATGTCCCGGACAGTCCATGAGCTGCAGGTGCCGGCCACCGCCACCACGGCCGAGCGCCGCCGGTCGGTCCATTCCCGCCGGACACACTCGCCCTGTCCGGCCTTCAGGCAGGCTTCCGTACGCACCCACAGTCCGAGCAGCGCGGGCCCGGGGTCCGGTCGGGCGGCTGCGGCCGCCCACAGTTCGGCTTCGGGCAGCAGCCGCCGCATGACGGACAGCGGGCCGGGCCGGCGCGTCGCGGATTCCACGTCGATGCCGACCGCGCCGGGGCCGGCCGCCGCCGCGACCAGCCCATCGGCGTGGCTCAGGCTGACGCCCACCGCCGGATGCTCGGGCAGGTACGGACGACCGTGCCCGTGCCCGCCGCAGTCGGGGCAGCCCTGAGCGAGAGTCAGGTCCTGCGCGAGCCGTCCGGTGCAGCGGGCTGCGCACAGCCGTACCAGCATCCGCGCCGCCAGCCAGTCGTCCCGGCGGGCCGGTACCCGGATGCGCGCGAGCCGCTGCCGCTCCCACGGCGCCAGCAGTGCGGTGTCGGCCGCCGGATGGGCGAGAACCTCCGCCGTGGTCGCCACCACGGCCAGCGCTGTCACCCGGTGGCGCTGAGGAAGCGCTGCCGGACGCGGTCGAGTGTGCGGAAGTCGTCGATGGTGACTTCCTGAAGATCGATGCTGTCGCCTGAGATGTCCTCCAGGAGGTCGATGAACTCGAGGAAGTCCATGGAGTCGATGAGCCGGGCCTCGATGAGGTCCTCGTCGGGGGCGATCGGGCCGTCGAGTCCGGGGTTCTTCTCGTGCAGCCACGCGGCGATGCGTTCCATCGGGTCGTACCACTCCTTGCTGTTCCGGGATTTCGTGCGGGAGGGGCTCAGCCCCGGGCGGCGCGCAGCCGATCGAGGGCGCGCTCGGCCGTGCCGTGGGCGAGGATCATCGCGTGGACCCAGCGTTCGACGCCGAACGCGACGCAGGCGCTGTACGCGGGCCCCTGGTCGCCGGCGCGGATGTCCAGCCGCTCGCCGAAGAAGTTGCGGTGCCGGTTGACGGAGGCGATGGCGGTGCCGTCCGGGGCGCTGAACTCGTGCTTGACCGGGTCCAGGGCCATCAGCCGGGCCCGGGAGCCGCCCTTGTCGTAGAACGGGTCGTCGGCGGCGGCGCGGGTCAGCGTCAGTCCGAGGCGGTCGGCCAGTTCCTGAACGAAGTCGGCGCCCTGATCGAGGTGTTGGGCCGCGCCCTCCTTGCTGCCGAGGTACAGCACCTCGCGCATGTGGAAGCCCCACAGCCGCCGCAGGCCGTCGTAGTGGTTCTCGTTGCGGAAGCACCGGCCGGCCGCGGAGAGCCGCAGTCCGGTCTCGCCGACGTCCTCGCCCTCCAGGGAGAGCAGCAGGCCGTAGCAGGTGGCGGACGGCAGCAGGTACCCGGTGGGCCGCAGCGGCAGGTCCGTGGCGGGTTCGCCGGCGGCCAGGCCGTCGAGGCTCTCGGAGGTGAACCGTCCGGCGGAGACGCCGAGGTGCGGGAAGTTGCGGAAGTAGTCCAACCGGGCCAGGCCTTCGGCGGGCAGCAGCGGCGGACCGACCACCTCCGGTGCGGCGAGCCTTGCTGCCAGGCCGGTGAGCAGGTCGTCCAGGCCGCGCAGCAGGGCGGTGAGGGCCGGGTCGAGGGTGACCAGCCCCGGGCCCGGGGATTTCAGGCCGGTCTCCGGCATGGCGGTGGTGCTGGCTGTGCTCATGGAAGCGGTTCCCTCTCCGGGAGCGGACATGCGGTGGCGATCGGCGGCCCGGTGGACGGGACGCGGCCGCGCGGTGCGACGGCCGCGGCCGATGGTCCGTCAGGAACGGACACCCGTTCGGACATTAGGTCAGCCGCTCAATTATTGTCCAGACCAATCTGACCCATATCCGCATGTCGACATGGCACTTGACAATCCAACTGGTCTGGACCAATCCTGCTGATCGCGACGGCCCGGGAGCCGTCGAGAGTCCCCGCCGGAGGAAGCCCGTATGACGACACCCGTGCCTACCCGCCGTCCGTACCTGCACCGGGCGGCCTCGGACCGTCCGTACTTCAGCGCGGACGGCGAGTCCTACCTTGCACCGACCACCCTGCGCGAGCTGAAGAAGTCACGCCCGCTGCGGGTGCTGTCCGAGGAGGACTTCGCACACTGGCAGACGTACGGCTACGTCGTCGTCCGCGAGGCGATCCCGGCCGAGGACGCGCGCCGGCTGCTGGACTTCACCTGGGAGTTCCAGGGCCTCGACCCCGACCGGCCGGACAGCTGGTACGAGGACCGGCCGTTCCGCTCCGAGCTGGACCAACAGCTGCACATCTACGGCTTCGTCGAGGCGTACCACCACCAGCTGCTCTGGGACAGCCGCCAGGCCCAGCGGGTGTACGACGCCTTCGTCGACGTCTGGGACTGCGAGGAGCTGTGGGTCACCCTGGACCGGCTCAACCTCAACCCGCCGAACGTCGGCAACCGCGACCGGGCGCTGATCGACCCCACCGACCGGGGCTTCGACATCGAGCTGCACTGGGACATCGACACCACGCTCGGCGTCCCGCCGCAGCGCGTTCAGGGCATCATCGCGCTCAACGACACCAGGCCCGAGACGGGCGGCTTCCAGTGCTGCCCCGAGCTGTTCCGCCGGTTCGAGGAGTGGAAGCTCGCCCAGCCGGCCGGCCGGGACCCGGTGCGACCGGCCGTCGACCGGGCGGAGTTCCCGGTGGTCCGGCCCGAGCTGCACCCCGGTGACCTGCTGATCTGGAACGGCCTGCTCGCCCACGGCGTGGCGCGCAACACCTCCGGGGAGGGGGTACGGGCGGTCCAGTACCTGTCGATGATGCCCGCCCTGGAGGAGCACCAGCGACTGCGGCGCTCCCGAGTCGACTCCTGGCGGCACCTGCGCACCCCGCGCTGGAACCGCACCCTGGTCGGCGACCCGGTGCTGCACGAGTCCAAGCGCTACCCGACGGCCACCCTCACCGAGCTGGGCAGCCGGCTCCTGGGGCTCACTTCCTGGCACGACGCAGGCAAGGGCACGACGGACGGCGAAGGCGCGTTCGGCGGTCAGGGCGCGGCGGACGGCGAGGGCACAGCCGGCGGCCGGCGGAGCGGGGACGGGGAGCCGTCGTGCGCCGTGTCTGCCTGACGCTCCCGACCAACCGGCCGTGCGACGAGACCGTCGCGGCGGTCGCCACGGAGGCCGCGTACGGCGCCGACCGGTTCGGCGTCGAGGTGCACCTGCTGATCCTGGACTCGTCCGACCCGGCGTCACGCGCCGCGCACCGGCGGACGGTCGCCGCCCTGGACCCGGCACCCGGTGTCGTCGTCCACCACCTCGACGAGGCCGACCAGCGGACCTTCCTGCGCGAGGTGATCACGCGCTCCGGCGTCGCCGCGCCGGAGCGCGTGCTCGACCTGATGCTGCCGGCCGGCGTCTCGTACGGTGCCTGCACCAACCGCGCCTTCCTGATCGCGGAGGCGCTGGGCTGCGCGTCGGTGCACCGCCGGGACTCGGACAGCCGGTACCAGCAGCTGGCCGGCCGGCCGGTGCACCCCGTCCACCACGAGCTCGCCGCGCTGGGGCGGCGGGCGGCGGACGTGGCGGGGCTGGTGTCCCGCAGCAGGCTGGACCCGGCGTGCGCGGACCGCCCGGTGGCCGTGGTCGGCGGCTCCTTCATCGGCGAGATGTCGGTGGACGTCGAGGAGATCCGCCGGCTCGACCCGGAGGTTTACCGCGAGCTGGTCGGCCTGTCGATCCCCGCCGGCTGCCCGCCGCTCTGGCGCAACCACCTGATCGAGGAGGCCTTCCGCGGCGCCGGGACCACCCCGTTCACCGCCGACCGCACCACGCTCACCGCCGTCAGCCCGACCCGGGTGGACATGTGCAACGTCGCCTTCGACCGCGGGGTCTACGGCCGGGTGCCGCTGCCGCCCGCCACCGACACCATCGGCAGCGACTACTTCCTGCTCCACCTGGTCCACGACGCCAAACTGCCCGGCGTGCTGCACAACCGGCACATCGTCAACTACCATACCGGCGAGCGCCGCACCGACGCCGGATTCCTCGCCTACCACCTGCGGCTCGCGAAGTACTTCCTGGCGAGTCACCACCTCAACGCCGTGTACGCGCGCCTCGCGGAGACCGGCGAGCGGCTGCTCGACGCCGAGGGGCGGGTCCGCGCGCCCGCCGTGGCCGGCCTGGTCCGGGAGAGCACCCGGCTGGACCGGGCGGAGAACGCCGGACGGCTCGACGTCCTCGACCGCTGCTACCGCACGCTGGGCGGCCGCTACGCCACGGTCGCCGACGTCCTCGCCGGTGCCCGGGAGCGGCTCCTCGACGAGGCCAGGCAGGACATGGCGGACTTCGCCCTGCTCATCGACGCCTGGCACCCGCTGATCCGCACCGCCGCCGACCGACCCGTACCGATCCCCCGGAGCGAGACCCCGTGACGCAGACCGACACCCGTACCCTCACCGTCCGCTACGCGGGCGGCGTGGCGCGCCGAGGTCCCGTGACGATGGGCCAGGCCAACATGATCCGCTGCATCCTGCGGGACGGCGCGGCGAACGTCAGCATCCACGACGTCTGGCCGGTACCGGCGGGAACCACCCGGGAGCAGGCGCTCGACGCCCTGCGCCGGCTGGTGGAGCGGCACGAGGCGCTGCGCACCACCTTTCCGGGGACCGTTCCGCGCGAGCAAGTGGTCGCCGCGGAAGGCGAGTTCCCGGTCGCCGTCCTCGACCACGACGAGCCCGGCCCGGACCCGGCGCAGTACGCCGAGTCGGTCGCCCGCCGGGCCCGCGACCACGACTTCCGCCTGGACCGGGACTTCCCGCTGCGGCTGTCCCTGCTCACCGTCGGCGGTGCCCCTACCCACCTCGCGCTGGCGGCCAGCCACGCCGCGACGGACGGCGGTGCCCTCGGCATCCTCCGCGAGGAGTGGCTCACCCTGCTGTCCGGCGGGGAGCTCCCCGCGCCGACCGCCCTCACCCCGCTCGGCCTCGCCGCCGAGGAGGCCACCCCGGCGGGGCGGCGCAGGTCCGAGGCGTCCCTTGCGTACTGGGAGCGGATCATCCGCACCGCGCCGCAGGCGATGTTCGCCGAGCCACGTGCGGAGGCCGCCGACGGCCTGGCGCCGCAGCTCACCCTCCGTTCGCGGCGGGGCGCGCTGGCGCTGGCCCGGGCGGCGGACCGCACCGGCGGCCTGCCCTCCACGGTGCTGATCACCGCCTGGTGCACGCTGGTCGGCCACCGGGCCGGCCAGACCACCTGCGTGGCCGCCGTGCCGACCTCCAACCGCTTCCAGCCCCGGCTGACCCGCTCGGTGAACACCCTGTCCCAGGACGCACTGCTCGCCCTGGACCTCCGCGTCCCGTCCTTCGACGCGCTGCTGCGCAAGGCCTGGGGGGCGGCGCTCAACGCCTACCGGCACAGCCAGTTCGACGCGCTGCGGCTGTGGGAGATGATCGACCGGGCCACCGTCGAGCGCGGCAGTCACTTCGCCCGTGACGTGGTCTTCAACGACGTGAGCGCCCTGCCGGCCACCCTCGGGCCGAAGGCCCCGCCCGGTGTCCCGGACCCGGACCCGGAGCTCAGCTGGGGCCCCGTCCAAGCGCTGCCGACCAAGCTGCTGGCCTTCACCTTCCGGACCGAGCCGCTGCTCCACATCGGCATGTGGGCCGACCCGGCGCTGTTCGACCGGGACGAGGCGGAGGGCTTCCTCACCGGACTGGTCCGCCTGCTGGAAGCCGTCGCCGACGCGGACGTACCGCTCGCCGGACTCACCGCCGTGACCGGCGTCCGGCCGGCCGAGCGCGGTGCCGGCTGGCGGCAGATCGACGGCTGCTGGGTCTCCCCGCCCGCCGTGGCGGACGCCCTCGGCACGGCGCTAGGCGGCCTGCCCGTGCACGTCACCGTCGACGACCCCGAGGGCCTCACCGCGTTCATCGCCTCCGGCGGCACCCCGCTGACGCCGCACCGGGCCCACACCGCGCTGATGGCCGCCATCCCCGGCCGCCCGGGCGTCCTCGCACCGCGCCGGTACGTGATCGTCCAGGACCCGCCCGCGGATCCCGGCCGCGCGGACGCATGGCACCGACAGCAGACACTCACCGAAGGGACCGGCCGGACACCGGCGGATGTGACATGACGATCGACGACATGACCGTCCGGCAGCAGCCGGACACCCTGCCCAGCCCGTGGCGCTCGGGCCGCTTCCGCCTGCTGTTCACCGCCCGCAGCGCCTCGCTGCTGGCCGACGGCATGCTGATGGTCTCGCTGACCACCGCCGTGCTCGGGACGGGGCACGGGGCCGGCGGGGTCGGGTACGCCCTTGCCGCCTGGATGGCACCGATCGTCCTGCTGGTGCTGTTCGGCGGGGTGCTGGCCGACCGGTTCACCCCGCAGGTGATGATGGTCGGCGCCGACGTGGTGCGGATGCTGGCCATGCTCGTGCTCGCCGCGCTGCTGGCCTTCAGCGACGTACGGCTGTGGCAGATCATGGCGCTGATGGCGCTCAGCGGCGCCGCAACCGCCATGTTCCAGCCGGGGCTGGCGAGCATCGTCCCGCAGGTCGCCGAGGACATCCAGCGGGCCAACGCGCTGCTGCGGATCTCCGAGGCGATCGCCACCCTGCTCGGCCCCGGGCTGGCTGGCCTGCTCGTCGCCTACGGGGACGTGGCGGGTTCATTCACCGTCATCGCGGCCGCCTTCGCCGTCAGCGCGCTGGGCCTCGCGCCGCTGCGCAGTCTCTCCACCGCCCGCAAGGACGCCGACGAGCCGATGCTGCGCCGGCTGGCCACCGGATGGCAGGAGTTCCGCTCGCGCGCCTGGCTGTGGGGGGTCATCGCCGTCTGGGCGGTGTACGGGCTGTTCGTCTTCGGCCCGGCGCTGCCGCTGGGCGCGGCGCTGCTCACCGAGCAGCACGGCACCAGCGGCTACGGCTGGATCGCCTCCGCCGACGGGGCCGGCACGATCATCGGCGGGCTGCTCGGCATGCGGGTGCGGCCCCGGCGTCCGCTCGTCGCGGGGGCCTGTGCGATGTTCTGCTTCGCCCTCAACCCGCTGGCCCCGGCGCTCGGGTGGTCCTTCCCGCTCGCGGCGTTCACCGGGGTGCTGGCCGGGTGCGGGTTCGCCTTCTGGGGGGTGATGTGGGCGACCAGCGTGCAGTCGCACATCCCGCTGGCCGTGCTCAGCCGGGTCTCCGCCTACGACGTCGCCGGGTCCATCATGGTCATCCCGCTCGGCCGGGCCCTGGCCGGCCCGGCGGCCGAGGCCGTCGGGGCCGACCGGGTGCTGCTGTTCTCCTCGGTGATGGGGGTGCTGCTGATCGCCGCGATGCTCTGCGTCCCCGCCGTCCGCGGCCTGGGCCGGACCCCGGACGAACCGTGACGTGAGGACCCTTCGCCACCTCCTCGGCACCGCCTGACCCCTGCGGCCCGTGACCGGCCTGGCCCGGCTGTCGTCCTGCGGCTCGTGAAGTGCGCGCGTGAAGTGCGCGGTCGATGGCCGCGCCGGCATCGGCGGCCCGGCTGGACGGCGTCGCCGTGCTCCGCACCTGGACCTCCGGCCGGTGAAGGCCGGGCGCGTGGGTCAGGCGGTGGGAGCGGCCAGGATCACCCGGATCTCGCTCACCCGGTAGCCGCCGCGGAGGAAGGCGTTCGCCATCGGGGCGTTGGCGGCGGCCGTCGTGGCGGTGATCCGCTGGGCGCCCTCACCGGCGTGGAAGCGGGTGATGTGGGTGAGGATGTCGTCGATGTGGCGTCGGCCGCGCATCTCGGGGATGACACCGAGGTGGCCGACGTTCGGCCCGTACGGGGTGCGGGAGGGGATGGCGAAGCCGAGGAGCCCGCCCTCCGGGGTGTGCACGAGCCGCCACCACTCCCGCTTCCCGGGGCAGCCGAGGTAGAACTCCAGGTCGTCACGGGCGGTGCCCTCCTCGCCCATGGCAGTGATGTCGGCGATCGTCTCGCTGTCCAGACTGCCCCGCGCCACCTGGCGGAACACGTCGACGAACACCTCGTCGTCGGGCTCGGCGGTGAACACCAGACGGTCCGACGGCTCCGGCGTGCCGTACTCGGGTGCCCACTCGAACCGAAGGCGCTCGATCCGCTCGCTCAGCCCGGCGCGCCCGACCGCCTCCTCGCGCCAGCCGGCGGCCGCGGGCCGGGTCAGACGAATCTCCCATGAGCCACCGTAGCCGCCGGCCTGCGGCGGGCGGGAGCGGATGAGCAGCGGGGCAGGACGGCGACCAGGCGGCTGTGGCGGGGGTCCGCGGCGAGGGAGGGCACGAACGGGAGCCTACGGCGCCGGCCGAGAGCAGCGTGGGTGGTCCGCAATAGTGCGACGAACGACCACCGCCGGTGCCCGGCCGGGTGGGAATCGGCGCTGGTCGTGCGGGGGTTGATTCGCGTCGTTGGTGGTGTACGCCGCCGGTTCCCTGCCTCTGTCCGGCGGTGTGGGCGGCCGCAAAATCGGTGGCCTGCGGGGGTTGATCGGCGCGGTGGACTTCCTACTGTTCCGGCCCGTCGAACCGCTGAGGGGTTGTCAGCTGCGGGGTCACCCCGCTGCTGCCCGCGTCCCGATCCGACGCCCACCACGGCGTCGAAACGATGGGAGAAGACCGTGGGCGAGATGAACAGGGGCCAGGGCGGTACCGGCAAGACCGCCGGGCAGGCCTGGGACGGTGTCGAACGCCGTGCGCAGCCGGCCGGGCCCGGGGAGCGGGCCGTTCCCGCATGGCGGGACCCGTCGCGGCCGGACGGATTCGTGGTCGGGCGGCTGCTGTCCGGCGTCGGGTCACAGGTGGCGGGCGCGCTGTGACGGCGAACATCAGGACCTGGCACCGGAACGGCCGTCGGCCTGGCCCACCTGGGCTCCGACCAGAACTACACCGGCATCGCCGCCGACCAGTTCTCGGTCGTGACGCCGGAGAACGCCATGAAATGGGAGGCGGTGGAGCCCACTCGTGGCGTCCACGACTGGCAGCCGGCAGATCAGCTCGTGCAGTTCGCCCGGCAGCAAGCAGTCGGTCCGCGGGCACACCCTGATGTGGCACAACCAACTCCCGGCCTGGCTGACCACCGGGGTCGACAACGTGACCATCGACGACGCGCAGTTGCGCGAGATCCTCCAGCGGCACGGGCTACGGCCTGCTCTACGACGTGAACATGAGGCCGAAGCCCGCCTACTGCGCCTTCAGCAGGATCTCGCCCCGGCCGCGAACACCACGCATCGCGGCGGCGGGAAGAAGTAACTCCCGCTTCGCCGAACTCCTTGACGGAACTTCAGCAGCCTCCAGCACACAGCCGGCCGCAGGAGCGCCACCCTTGCGGGGCGCCCCTGCGGACCGGCCGACGTGTCAGCCCATCGCCCACTGCTGGTTCGTGCCGCCGCTGCAGCTCCACAGCTGGACAGGGGTGCCGTCAGAGGTCCCCAGCCCGGCCACGTCCAGGCACAGCCCCGACTGCACGCCGGTGATGGTGCCGTTCGGGTTGACCTGCCACTGCTGGTTGGGCTGACCGTTGCAGGACCAGACGATGACCTTGGTGCCGTTGGTGGTCCCCTTGGCGCTTGCGTCCAGACACAGCGTGCTGCCGCCCACGGTCACGGTCAGCTGGTTCGACGGCGTCCGGGTCCAGGTCTGGTTCGCACCGCCGTTGCAGGCGAAGATCTGCTGCTGCGTGCCCAGCGCCGTGTTGGCATCGGTCAGGCACTTGCCCGCGTCCACCGCACGCAGCGCGCCGGTCGTACCGCCGCCGGAGGAGACCGCGTCCAGGCCCATGAAGTGGATCGCGGTGGCCGCCATCGTGGAGCCCTTGACCGGCAGTTCGTGCCCGGTCCCGGCGAGGCTGTACGCCTCGACCTGGGTGCTGCCGGCGCCGTTGTTGTACCGCGTACGGGTCCAGCCGGACACCGGGGTGTCCGTGGACGACGGGGTCCGGCTCACGCCGAGGACATCGGTCCACTGCTCGATCTCTTCACCGAGGTTGTTGTGGCTCAGGATGGTGTCGGCCGTCCCGTGCCACAGCTGCACGCGCGGACGCGGCCCGCTGTAGCCGGGATACCCCGTGGTACGCACCAGGCCGCCCCACTGCTGCGGGGTCATGTTGACCTGGCCCTGGGCGCAGGCCGAGTTCCAGCCGCGTACGGAGCCGGTGTAGAAGCAGTGGTAGGGCACTCCCATGAACGCCGCGCCCGCCTTGAACACGTCGGGGTAGTCGGCGAGCATCACGTTCGTCATCATCGCGCCCGACGACTGCCCGGTCACGTACACGGCGTTGGGGTTGCCGCCGTAGTGCTGCTCCGCGTAGGTGATCATCGACATGAGCCCGACCGGGTCACTGCCGCCGTTGCGGGTCAACGCCTGGCTGGAGGAGACGTCCCAGCAGCTTCCGCCGGGGTTCGTCGAGGGGTAGATGACGAGGAACCCGTACCGGTCGGCCAGCGACGCGAAGTCCTGACTCGAGTACAGGTAGGGCCCCGAGCCCTGACACCCGTGCAGGGCCAGCAGGATCGGCGGGTTGGCCCTGACGCTGTTCGGCACGTACAGGTGCATGGCCAGGCCGGTCGGGTTGGTGCCGAAGTTCGTGATCTGCGTCAGCGAGGCGGCGGCGGCCCGTGGGGCCGTATGCAGGCTCAGGCCGACCGCGAGGCCGATCACGGCGATGATGCCGGTCAGCCTGGACAAGAACGAGCGGGATCGGGACATGGGACCTCTCCGTCGATTGCATGAGCGTGAGAAGGTCCGGCGCCACCACGGATGAAACGCCAACGATACTCGCGCCAGCCGGTCGCCGCCGTCAACAACCGTGCGGTGAAAGCACCGTGGAACGAACCGGCGAAGCCGACAACGGGCCGCCCCGCGGCTTCGCGACCACTGCGCAGTGTCTTGACAACACGCGACGCCTGATACAGATTTCACCAGGGCAAGCTGGAGCCGCTTGCTTCAGAGGAAAATTGTTAGCGCTAACATGGCATGATCGAGAGTCCGGCGCCCACCCCTTCCCCTCGTGACGCCCCACCCGCGCGCATTCCTCTGGCCCGCCCCGCTCGAACGAACCGTTTCAACCGGCCTGCGGAGATCCGCCGGCCGGCGCCCTGAACTCCTGTCCACCCGCAGCGAAGGAAGAGCCCATGAAACGCAGTTCCTTATGCACCCGTGTGCTGGCCCCGGTGGTCGTCGCCGTGGCTGCGATCAGCATGGCGCTGGGCACCGGCCTCAGCGCGACCGCCGCCCCGGTCACGGCCACCGCCCCGGTCACCGCCGCCGCGGCCAGCGGCGGCTGCGGCAAGGCGCCGTCGCTGGCGAGCGGCGCCCACACGATCACCAGCGGCGGCCAGAACCGCAGCTACATCCTGCGGGTCCCCGCCAACTACGACCAGAACCGCCCCTACCGGCTGGTCTTCGGATTCCACTGGCGGGGCGGCACCGCCAATGACGTCGACTCCGGCGGCACCGACGGGTACAACTGGTCCTACTACGGACTCAGGCGACTGGCGGACGCCGACAACAACGGCACCGTCTTCGTCGCACCGCAGGGCTTCGACAACGGCTGGGCCAACTCCAACGGCCAGGACGTCACCTTCGTCGACGACCTGACCAGGCAGCTCGAAGCCGGCCTGTGCGTCGACCCGACGCGGCTCTTCGCCGCCGGTTTCAGCTACGGCGGCGCGATGAGCTACGCGCTCGCCTGCGCCCGGCCGACGGTCTTCCGAGCGGTCGCGGTCTACGCCGGAGCGAACCTCAGCGGATGCAGCGGCGGCACGCAGCCGATCGCGTACATGGGGCTCCACGGCCTCCGGGACAACGTCCTGCCCATCTCCTCGGGACGGGCACTTCGTGACCAGTTCGTCAGGAACAACGGCTGCACCCCACAGAACCCGCCCGAGCCGGCGTCCGGCAGCCTGACCCACGTCGTCACCACCTACTCCGGGTGCAAGTCCGGGTACCCGGTCGTCTGGGCCGCGTTCGACGGAGCGGGCCACGACCCCGGTCCGATCGACGGGTGCACCTGCGACGGCTGGCGCACCTGGACGTCCGGCGAGGTGTGGAAGTTCTTCAGCCAGTTCGGCTCCGGCACCCCCACCCCCGGCACCGGTCAGGAGATCGTGGGCCAGGCGTCGGGCCGTTGCATCGACGTCCCCGGCTCAGCCACGACCAACGGCACCCAGGCCCAGCTGTGGGACTGCCACGGCGGCACCAACCAGCGGTGGACCTACACGGCGAGCAAGCAGCTCATGGTCTACGGCAACAAGTGCCTGGACGCCTCCGGCAAGGGGACCAGCAACGGCACCGCCGTGGCGATCTGGGACTGCAACGGGCAGACCAACCAGCAGTGGAACATCAACTCCAACGGCACCATCACCGGAGTGCAGTCGGGCCTGTGCGTGGACGCCACCGGCACGGGCACGGCGAACGGGACGAAGATCCAGCTGTGGGGCTGCTCGGGCGCGGGCAACCAGCAGTGGAGTCTGCACAGCTGACCAGCGCTCCAGGCGCCCCCACCGTCGCGCTACCGGCGGGACGCCGGGAGGTTCGTGAACGCTCACCCCACGCCCCAGCCTGTGAAGGAGTTCTTCATGATCAAAGCGTCGATCCGCAGGGTCCGGCGGGCTCTCCTCGCGGCGGGTGCGACCGCCGTGCTCGCCGTCGGCCTGCTCACCGCCACGGCCGGGACCTCGCAGGCGGCCACCCAGGGCCCGTGCGACATCTACCTCGCCGGCGGCACCCCCTGCGTCGCCGCGCACAGCACCACGCGCGCCCTCTACGGGGCGTACAACGGCCCGCTGTACCAGGTCAGGCGCGCCTCCGACAACGCGACCAGGGACATCGGCCTGCTGAGCGCCGGCGGATACGCCGACGCCGCCGCGCAGGACTCCTTCTGCGCCGGCACCAGCTGCGTCATCACCGTCCTCTACGACCAGTCCGGCAAGGGCAACCACCTCACCCAGGCCCCTGGCGGCGGGGCGGCCGGCGGGCCGGACAACCTCGCCAACGCCTTCGAGGCGCCGGTCACCGTCGGCGGGCACAAGGCGTACGGCGTCTACGTGGCTCCCGGGACCGGCTACCGGAACAACAACACCAACGGCATCGCCACCGGCGACCAGCCGGAGGGCATGTACGCGATCTTCGACGGCACGCACTTCAACGGCGGCTGCTGCTTCGACTACGGCAACGCCGAGACCAACAACCTGGACACCGGCAACGGCCACATGGAGGCCCTCTACTTCGGCAACAACAAGAGCTGGGGCTGGGGCAGCGGCAACGGCCCCTGGGTCATGGCCGACCTGGAGAACGGCCTGTTCTCCGGCGTCAACCGCGGCTTCAACGCCAATGACCCCAGCGTCAACAGCCGGTTCCTGACCGCCATGCTCAAGGGCGGCCCGAACCAGTGGGCCCTGCGCGGCGGCGACGCCCGGTCGGGCGGCCTGTCCACCTTCTACAACGGGGTACGGCCCAATGCCACGGGTTACAACCCGATGCACAAGGAGGGCGCGATCATCCTCGGCATCGGCGGTGACAACAGCAAGTGGGCCCAAGGCACCTTCTACGAAGGGGTCATGACCCAGGGTTACCCCTCGGACGCCACCGAGAACGCCGTCCAGGCCAACATCAACGCCGCCGGCTACAACAGCGGCTCGACCGGCACCGGCACGCTGACCCCCGGCTCCCGGATCTCCCTGCAGGCCACCACCGCGCCCTGCTGCACCTCGCACTACCTCCGCCACAACGACGCCGACAACAAGGTCGTCATCTCCAACACCAACTCCTCCAGCCCGACCACCGACAAGGCCGACGCCACCTGGATCGTCCGCGCCGGCCTGGCCAACACCTCCTGCCTCTCCTTCGAGTCCGCCAACAACCCCGGCCGGTTCCTGCGCCACTTCAACTACGAGCTCTACCTGGACTTCGACAACGGCGCCGGCCCCTTCGCCCAGGACGCCACCTTCTGCCCGACCAGGGGCAACAGCGGGGTCGGCACCTCCTTCCAGTCCGTCAACTTCCCGACCAAGTACCTCCGCCACTACAACTACACGGCCTACATCGCCAGCAACGGCGGCTCGAACAGTTGGGACAGCGGCACCAGCTGGGCCGCCGACACCAGCTGGCTGGCCGCCCAGCCGCTGGGCTGACCCGCACCGCCGTCTCAGCAAGCTCGCCGGCCCGGCCGCAGGCTCCCACCCGTGGCCGGGCCGGTGCAGGGAGCTGGCCGAGGGCATCGGCCCGGCTCCCTGCCACGTCGAATCCGCCTCCCAGGAAGGAACCCTTCATGGTCCCCCCACGGTTCCACGGGCGGCGGCTGCGTCTCCTCGCAGCCGCCGCACTGATGCTCACCGCCTGCGTCACCGCATCCACCGCCACGACCGCCGAGGCCGCGCCGGGCAGCCCTGCGCCCACCCCGCCGCTGGGCTGGAACAGCTGGAACAGCTTCGGGTGCGGTGTCGACGAGTCGAAGGTCCGCCAGGCCGCCGACGCGATGGTGTCCTCGGGCATGAAGGACGCCGGCTACCGGTACGTCGTCGTCGACGACTGCTGGTTCGATCCGCAGCGTGACGGCGCGGGCAACCTCCGGGCCAACCCGACCAAGTTCCCCGGCGGAATGAAGGCGCTCGGGGACTACATCCACAGCAAGGGCCTGAAGTTCGGCCTCTACCAGGCGCCCAACGAGCGCACGTGCGCCCAGGCCGTGGGTACCTACTCGGGCTCCACCGGCAGCAAGGGCCACGAAGCCCAGGACGCCACCACGTTCGCGTCGTGGGGTGTGGACTACCTCAAGTACGACTGGTGCTCCTCCAGCGGCACGCTGGACCAGCAGGTCGCACAGTTCACCCTCATGCGCGACGCCCTCCGCGCCACCGGCCGCCCAATCGTCTACAGCATCAACCCCAACAGCCTGCACGCCATCACCGGCTCCTCGTACAACTGGGGTGAGGTCGCCGACCTGTGGCGGACGACCGAGGACCTGCTCGACATCTGGCAGAACGGCAACACCAACAGCTACCCGATGGGCGTGGGCAACGTCCTCGACATCGACGCGCCGCTGGCCGCCCAGTCGGGCCCCGGCCATTGGAACGACCCCGACATGCTCGTGGTCGGCCGCCCCGGCCTGTCCCTGACCGAGTCCCGTTCCCACTTCGCCCTGTGGTCGCTGCTCTCGGCACCCCTCATCGCGGGCAACGACATCCGGACCATGTCCGGCGACGTGAGCGCGATTCTGCGCAACCCCCGTCTGCTGGCGGTGAACCAGGACGCGCTCGGCGCGGGCGGGCGCCGGGTGCGCGACGACGGCGACACCGAAGTGTTCGCCAAGCCCCTGTCCGACGGCTCGGTCGCCGTGGGCCTGTTCAACCGAGGTAACGGCACCGCGACCGTCACCGCCACGTCCGCACAGGTCGGCCTCACCGGAGGGTCATTCACTCTCACCGACCTGTGGACCGGCGACACGTCGAGCACGTCCGGCCAGATCTCGGCGAGCGTCCCGGCGCACGGTGTCGCCGTGTTCAAGATGACCGGCGGCAGCCCGCTGGCCTCCACCACCGCACGCCTGCGCGGTACCGGGTCCGGCCGCTGCCTGGACGTGGAGCGCGCCTCCACGACGGCCGGGACGGCGACGCTGATCTGGGACTGCCACACCGCCGCCAACCAGCTGTGGACCACGTGGGCCGGAGGCGAGATCCGCGTCTACGGCGACAGGTGTCTGGACGCCTACAACCAGGGCACCACCGGCGGCACGCGGGTCGTCATCTGGCCCTGCAACGGCCAGAACAACCAGAAGTGGACCGCGCAAGCCGACGGGTCGATCCGCAACGTCCACGCCGGGCTGTGCCTGGACGCCGACCACGCAGGAACCGTCAACGGGACCCCGGTCATCCTGTGGACCTGCAACGGCCAGAACAACCAGAGGTGGACCACGCTCCCGTGACCCGCCGCCCTGCCCGCGCAGGGGCGTCCGATCGGAAGAGGGCAGTCCCGCCGCAGCAGGCCAAGCCGCGGGGACTGCCCCTCCTGCACCTGGACCGGGACTTCGAACGCATCGCCGCAGTCACCGGCCATGCGCTCCTGTGGCACGGCGCGGCCTCCGGGAGGCGTGCGCCCCCACGAAGGCGCATCGGGCCGGGCCCTCTCCCACCAGCCGATTCGACACCACGGACATCCCCCGGCACCACCGGCCCGGGAACACGCTGGCCGAAGGGCACATGTTCGGATCCGGCCCGGCCGGATCCGAACTTCGCGACCGGCCCCCATGGGGAATTTCGCAGCCGGATACGCATCCGCGGCGGGGCCGCCGTGCAGGGAGCGCCCATGCGTGCACGAGATGGACCGGGGCCGCCGCGGGACGCCAGCGGGGCCGCAGCAGGGCGGCAGTGGCCGGTCAGGTGTCCGCGGGCGGTTCCTGGCCGTGCTGGGAGCGGCGCAGTTGTTCGTTGACGCGCAGGGCTTCCTCGAGTTGGTCTTCGAGAATGATGATGCGGCAGGCGGCTTCGATGGGGGTGCCCTGGTCGACGAGGTCGCGGGCCCGCATGGCGATGCGCAGTTGGTAGCGGGAGTAGCGGCGATGGCCGCCGTCGGAGCGTAGCGGCGTGATCAGGCGGTGTTCGCCGAGGGCTCGTAGGAAGCCGGGGGTGGTGCCGGTCATCTCGGCGGCGCGGCCCATGGTGTAGGCGGGGTAGTCGTCGTCGTCGAGTTTGTCGGGTGTGTCGGGGCTGGTCGTCGTAGTCACTGCACCTGTCTGGTTCTCGGGGGAACGCGTCGAGGGGCCCCGGCGCCGTATCGGCTCCGGGGCCCCGAAGGGGAAACAACACCATCTACCGGCCTGGGCCGGTCCTTGGGTTCCGCACTGCCCCGGGAGAGGGGGTGTGCGGGGATCGCTTATGCGTGACCGGAAACCACCGTCCTTGGGTTGGGGTCTGCGGTGTCCGCCCGGGCACGTGTTCATGTGGCCGGGCGATCCTGATGGCGCTTGCGCCCTCCGTTCGTCCTCTGTCCTGGCATGTCATTTTCGTACTGCTGGTACTGCACCTGCTGAACTGCGTACTACCGAACAGCTCGGCGGCCCCTGATACCTGCGGGCCGCCCGGTCCGGCAGTCAGTCCCGTCGCCGTCCTGCACGTGCCTGGCTTCGGAACTCCACCACCGGACCGAACTTCTGTGCAACAACCCCGGCCGGTTCGTGTCTGGCCGGTACAGCCGACTGCTGTCTACGGGAAAACGTTAGACCCGCCCGCAAGGAATGTCTACTCCGGCGCGCATAGATTTTGAGTCGGCCGCGCGAGAGGTAATCTCCCACCGCACGACGACCGCACCCCCGAGCCGCCAGCGCGGCCGGCGAACAAGCAGCACCGCGCAGGAGGGCGAAGTGGAAGACCTGGCGACCGCAGCGCCGGAGACGGCCTCGGACGGGCAGACGGCCCTGATCGAAGCGATCACCGAGGCCGTCCGCGACAACAACGACCACACCATCCGTCGGCTGCCGGCCCGCTTCGCCGAACACGCCACCATCACCGACCTGTACGCCCTGCGCGACGCCCTCGACAACACGCGCCCGATCAATCGCGGTCGCACGTAACCCCTGCCAGGACGTTGAAGGTCACTCGTCCCTGTCGGCCGTGGCCGTCCCGGCCCGGCTGGGCAAAGGTGGCAGGCACACGGGTCGGATCAGCCAGCGATGGTCCGGGGGGACGGCGGATGTTCAAGGGTTCCGGGTGCTGCCCCGCCGGTGGGTGGTCGAGCGGACATCCTCCTGGCTGGGACGGTGCAGACGGTCGGCATGAGCTCTGCCCCGCGACGTGGACACCCTGACACTGGATCTTGTCGATCGAGGAAGGGAAGTCCAGGTGGGACGTCCGTCGAAGTACTCGGACGAGTTCCGTCGTGATGCCGTCGCGCTGTACCGGGCCGCGGAGGGCCAGCGCACGTTCGCGGCCGTCGCGAAGGAGATCGGGGTCAGCCACGGGACCCTGCGGAACTGGGTGAGGGCCGCCGATGCCGAGCCGGCGTCGACCGGGCAGGCGCTGAGCGCCGACGAGCGGGCCGAGCTCGCCCGCCTGCGCAGGGCCGAGCGCGAGTGGCAGGTGGAGAAGGAGATCCTGCGTCGGGCAGCGGTGGATTCAACCGGTCGTTGCAACACCTCGTCCTCGGAGGTGTTGATGGGCAGGCCAGCAGGGTGGATGGCGGCGTTGACCGGGCGGTCGCCGATGAAGTCCCCGGGCGCGCCGACGCTTCGGCGGGAAGTGGAACGCCAGTTCTGGCGGGATATCGAGGCGGTCGCTGCCACGCTCAACAGGGTCACGTCCGCCGGAGTGGTGTATCGACGGCCACTCGGTGATCCGGTTTCAGGCTAGGCGGTAAGGGCTGTCGTGATGGTCTCGTCGGGGGTTT
>NZ_JBFAXX010000015.1:116305-142438 GCF_040680995.1 Kitasatospora sp. NPDC051914 | reverse complement strand
GACGGTGCTGAAGAGGGACGGGGTCGGCGTCACCACCGACTCCGCCTGCGCCGCCACCGGCGGCACCTGGACCTCCGCGTACGACAACGTGGTCATCAGGGCGTTCTGCGCGGGGTACGCGGGCACGTCCTCCTCGTGCGCCGCCATCTCCCGTACGAAGCGGTTGGCGATGCCGCGGGCCGTCCGGCCGGAGAACAGCCGGGTGAGCACGGTCGTCCGCGCCTCGGGGGAGAGCAGCGCCCGGCGGTGCACCTCGCTCACCCCGGACTCCGCGCAGGCCAGGAAGCCGGTGCCGATCTGCACCGCGTCCGCCCCCAGCACCAGGGCCGCGGCGAGGCCGCGCCCGTCGGTGATCCCGCCCGCGGCCACCACCGGCACCCGGACGGCGTCCGCCACCTGCGGCACCAGTGAGAAGGTGCCGACCAGCGACTCCCGGACGGGCGCCAGGAACGCCCCGCGGTGCCCGCCCGCGTCGCTTCCGGAGGCCACCACGACGTCCGCGCCCGCCCGCTCCAGCGCCTCGGCCTCGGCGACCGTGGTGGCCGTGCCGATCAGGACGATGCCGCGCCGCCGCGCCTCGGCCACCAGCCGCTCCGGCGGCAGGCCCATGACCAGGCTGATCGCCGGCGGCCCGGCGGCCAGCAGCGCGTCGACCTGGTCGTCGAAGTCCTGCTGCGGCCGCCGCTCGGTGGACGGCACGGGCAGCCCGAACTCCTCGTAGTAGGGGCGGAGCCGCTCGACGTCCGCGGCCGTGGCGCGGACCTCGCGCTCGCCCTCCCGGGGCACCCAGAGGTTGACCGCGAAGGGCCGGTCGGTCGCGGCCCGGAGCTCCTTCACCACCCCGGCGACCGCCTCCGGCTGCAGGTGGTGGGCGCCGAAGGACCCGAGCCCGCCGGCGTCGGACACGGCGGAGGCCAGCGCCACCGACGACATCCCGCCGCCGAACGGCCCCAGGACCACCGGATGCTCCAGCCCCAACAGCTCGCAGAACCGGTTCACGGCCTGTGACGTCATGACGATGCGCTCCCTCGCTCTCGACTGCCACAATGCTAGACGACCGGTCAACTATTGGCGAGGGGGATGGGCTCGGGGCGCGTGTCGGGAGGTGCCGCAGCGTCAGGGGGGTGCCCCGGTGTCGGTGGTGCGCCCTACCGTACGGCGCATGGGACTTTCGATCTCCGTCGGACTGATCAACGACCTCACCCGCCACGAGCCCGAGGGCGCCGAGCGCCACGCCCGGGCGCTGGACCTGCTCTCCGGGGCCCTGAACGACAAGGGCATCACCTGGCGCGAGCCGGCCGCCGACGACACCGGGCGCGCCGAGTTCTCGGCAGGCTTCCCGTACGGCTACCTGCACCACCTGCGCCGCGTGTACGTCCTGCAGAAGCAGGGCGCCGAGGTCACCCCGGCGGCGACCGCCGACCGGGAGCAGTACGAGCGCGACCAGGAGGAGGTGGGGGAGGAGACCCTGATGTTCTCCTCGCACCTGCTCTGCCACTCCGACTGCGACGGCTTCTACGTGCCCGCGGACTTCGCCGACCCGCTGTTCCTGCCGCAGGAGTCGGGGGTCGCCGGGGGCGGCATCGTCGGCTCCACCGCCGGGCTGCTCGCCGAACTCCGGAAGATCGCACCGGTGATCGGCATCGACCCGGACGCCGACGCCGCCGCCGTGGCGCCCGACGACCCGTTCGAGGCCGAGAAGTTCGCCTGGTACCAGTTCCACGAGGCCTGCCGGTCCAGCCTCGCCACCGGGCGGGCGCTCGTCTTCCACTGACGGTACGTCATCCGCGGTGGAGAGCAGCGGATTCGGGCATCGCTGTCGGATCGCGGGGTTAGGCTCCGATCATGCGGATTCGACGACTCGCCCCCGTGGCCTTACTGCTCGCGCTTGCCGCGACGACCGGAGCCTGCAGCAGCAGTTCCTCGGCGCCGCCACCGCCGCAGCCGGTGTCGGGGGCGGCCGCCGCGCCGTCCTCCACGGGGCCCACGGGTGCCACGGGGGAGAGCGCCGCCCCGGTGCGCTACGGCATACCGGCCGACCTGCCCGGCCTCTGCTCGGTGCTGCCGTACGGGCTCTTCGCGTCCGTCCTGGGCAGCCCCGCCGGGCCCCCGCAGGCCGATGAGAAACTCGGCGAGCCGCACGGCGGCCGGACGGCCTCCTGCGGGCAGAAGCTCCGGGTCGGCGCCGAGAGCGGCCCGGGCGGAGCCGTCCGCACCTACCTCACCCTCTGGTCCGACGAGGTCACCGCCGCGCAGCAGTTCGCGGCGATCAGGGAGGCGGACGCCAGGGACTACGGCAAGGACGGCCGCCGGTACATCCCTCAGAACGGGGTCGGCAACGAGGGCTACCGCATCGTCGGCACCATGAGCGGCGACAGCATCGCCGTCCAGGAGGTCACCGTCCGCCACGGCAACCTGAGGATCAGCGTCCGCGTCCTCGCCGACCGCGGCCACACCTGGGACGCCGCCACCACCGCCAACCTCGTCGACCGCATGGCTGCCTTCGCCGGTGAGGCCCTCCCCGCCATCCAGCAGGTGGCCCCGGCGGGCTGACCCGATCGAGGTGCCGGTCCGTGCCCCGGTGCGGGCGCGGACGGTTCCCGAGGACATTAGTTGACCGACCGTATACTCGCGGCATGGGACGCACCAGCACGGCACAGGAGCGGCTGTTGGACGCCGCGTGCGAGCTGCTGCACGACCGCGGGTACTCGGCGGTCGGGGTGGCGGAGATCTGTGCGCGGGCGGATGTCCGGAAGGGCAGTTTCTACCACTTCTTCGCCTCCAAGCGGGCGCTGACGCTGGCCGCGGTCGACGCGCACTGGGCGGTGCAGCAGAAGGCCTGGCGGGCGGTGCTGGGGGATGCCGGGCAGCCGCCGCTGGAGCGGTTGCGGCAGCTGCTGGAGGCGCAGGCGGCGGCGCAGCGGGCGGACAAGGCGGCGGGCGGCAGCGTCCGCGGGTGCCTGCTGGGCAATCTGGCGCTGGAGCTGAGCGGTCAGGAGCGGGAGATCCAGGCGCGGCTCGCGGCGATCTTCGACGAGCAGGCGGCGTTGGTGCTGGGTGTGCTGGCCGAGGCGGCTGAGACGGAGGCGGTCGCCGCCGATGCGGAGACCGCCCGCGCGGTGGTGGCGCACCTGGAGGGTGCGGTGCTGCTGGCGAAGCTGGCGGACGACCCGGCCGGACTGGACGGGCTGTGGCCCGCCGTTCGGCGACTGGTCCGCGCGGACTGACGGGCCCGCAGCCCGTACGCGGGAGCGCGGGGAGCCGTGCGGTCGGGGTCGGTCCTGGAGCCCCGGCTCGGGCACCGGCCGCGAAGCAGCGGGGCGATCATGCACTCACCGCGGTCGGCGCCGGGCGACGGCCGGCCGGAAGGCCCGGGGCGAACCCGAAGCCGCCGCGCGTCGATCCCGGTTGAGCCGCGCGGCGCACCCGTGCGGCCGCTCCGGCAGGGGGGGGGCGGGCGTCGATGACGTTCTTCACGGCGATGGTGCAGCCTTCGTCTGTGGGGGCACCCACGGCTGCGGACATGCCTTCAGGTGCAGGCCCGCGTCCAGGCCGATTCGCGGAGCAGGCGCAGGCCGTTGAGGCCGACGAGGACGGTGGAGCCCTCGTGGCCGAGGACGCCGAGCGGGAGCGGCAGGGTGGTGACCAGGTCCGAGACGACCAGGGCCGAGATGAACACCGCGGCGAGGACGAGGTTCTGCACGACCAGACGGCGGGCGCGCCGGGAGAGGGCGACCACGGCGGGGACGGCGGTGAGTTCGTCGCGGACGACCACGGCGTCGGCGGTCTCCAGCGCCAGGTCGGAGCCGGCCCGGCCCATGGCGACGCCGGCATGGGCGGCGGCCAGGGCGGGTGCGTCGTTGACGCCGTCGCCGACCATCAGGACGGCGCGGCCGGCCCGCTCCTGCTCCCGGACGGCGGCGGCCTTGTCCTGGGGCAGCAGCCCGGCGCGTACCTCGGTGATGCCGGCCTCGGCGGCCAGGCGGGCCGCTGCACGGGGGTTGTCGCCGGTCAGCAGCACCGGCGTTCTGCCGGTGAGCCGGGTGAGGGCGGCGACGGTGGCGGCGGCGTCCGGCCGTACCCGGTCGGCGATGCCGAGGACGCCCGCCGGCCGGCCGTCGATCTCCACGGCGACGACGGTGTGGCCGGCCTCCTCCAGCTCGGCGGCGACGGCCGCGGCCCGCCTCGCGGCCGGGTCGGCGGGGTCCAGGAGGCGGGCGGGGGAGCCGACGCCGACCCTGCGGCCGCCGACGGTGGCGGTGACGCCGCTGCCGGGGGTGGCGGCGAAGTCCGCGGCGGGGGTGAGGACGAGACCCCGGGCACGGGCGGCCCCGACGGCCGCGCGGGCCAGCGGGTGTTCGCTGGGGTGCTCGGCGGCGGCCGCGAGGGCGAGCAGCCGGTCCCCGGTCAGCCCCGAGCCCGGCAGCGGGCGGACGGCGGTGACCCGGGGTGCGCCCTCGGTGAGGGTGCCGGTCTTGTCCAGGGCGACGGTGTCCGTCCGGCCGATCCGTTCCATGGCCACGGCGGACTTCACCAGCACACCGTGGCGGCCGGCGTTGGCGATCGCCGACAGCAGCGGCGGCATGGTGGCCAGCACCACCGCGCAGGGCGAGGCGACGATCATGAAGGTCATGGCGCGCAGCAGCGAGTCGGTGAAGGCCGCGCCGGCGGCGAGCGGGACGCCGAGGACGGCGAGGGTGGCGATCACCATGCCGATCGAGTACCGCTGCTCGATCTTCTCGATGAACAGCTGGGTGGGGGCCTTGGTCCCGGAGGCCTCCCCGACCATGGCCACGATCCGGGCGATCACCGAGTCGGAGGCGTCCCGTTCGACCTTGATCCGCAGCGCGCCGGTGCCGTTGAGGGTGCCGGCGAAGACCTCGTCCCCGCTGCGTTTGGCGGCCGGCAGCGGCTCGCCGGTGATGGTGGCCTGGTCGACGTCGCTGGTGCCGTCCAGGACGCGGCCGTCGGCGCCGATCCGCTCGCCGGGCCGGACGAGGAGGGTGTCGCCGACCGCCAGGTCACGGGTGGGGACGGTCTCCTCGGTGCCGTCGTCCAGCAGCCTGGTCGCGGTCGGCGGGGCGAGGTCGAGCAGGCCGCGCACGGAGTCCGCGGTGCGGGTGGTGGCCAGGGCCTCCAGCGCGCCGGAGGCGGCGAAGATGACGACCAGCAGGGCGCCGTCCATCACCTGCCCGACCGCGGCGGCGCCCAGTGCGGCCACGATCATCAGCAGGTCCACGTCGAGCGTCTTCTCCCGCAGGGCCTGCAGGCCGGCCACGGCCGGCTCCCAGCCGCCGGCGAGGTAGGCGAGCGCGTACGGCGGGCCCCAGGCCCAGGCGGGTGCGCCGGCCAGGTGCAGCGGCAGGGCGAGGAGGAACAGCCCCGTCGCGGCGGCGGCCCAGCGGACCTCGGGCAGGGCGAAGGCCCGGGTGCGGCGGCGCGGGAGTACGGGGGCGGGGCGTGCCCCGGTGGTGGGCGGAGGCAGGTCCAGGACGGCAGAAGGCATGGCGGAAGGACCGTTCGGGGACGACCGGACAGTGACACTCCCACCGTACAGGAACATCTGAACAGGTATTCACATGTCGTCGATAGGATTGGCATATGGGCCACGGAGTCGACGCCAGGAACACAGCCAGCACCCGCGAGCGGCTCGACGCCGTGGGGGCGACCGACGTCGCCGCCACCCTCCAGGCCCTCGCCACCCCCTCGCGCCTACGGATCCTCGCCCGGCTGAACGAGGGGCCCTGCGCGGTCGGCGACCTCGCCGAAGCCGTCGGGATGGAGGCCTCCGCCTGCTCGCACCAGCTGCGGCTGCTGCGCAACCTGGGCCTGGTCGCGACCGAGCGACGCGGGCGCTCGATCGTCTACTCGCTGTACGACCACCACGTCGCCGAACTCCTCGACCAGGCGCTGTTCCACGTCGAGCACCTGCGCCTCGGCCTGCGGGACGAGGCCGAGCCCGCAGCCGGGGCGCAGCCCACCGCAGCGCGGTAGCGGCACCCCGTCGGTCGGGACCGTACGGCGGCGCCGCCTTCCCTGCGATCAAAAACTCCGTTGCCGGTGCGTGCCCTACTGCCAGACTCCCTTCGGCCCGAGCGAGTAGTGCCGGGTGCCGCACTGTCTTTCAACTCCTGTGGGGCGTATTGAAGTGCACCCTGCCTGCCGGCGCTCTCCGCCGAGCGGCCGCCGGCGCCGCCATGGCCGGCACCACTGTCCTGACCGGCACCACCGCGACGGCCGGCCGGACCACGGCCGTCCGCCTCACCAGGACCGCCGACTGACGGTACGGAACTGCAGGGGGCGCGGGGCGGACCGCCCCGCGCCCCCTGTGGCCGTCAGGGACTTCCGGGGGCGGTGGCCGCGGTGACCACCAGCGTGTCGTAGGGCATGGTGAAGCTCCCGCCGGCCGCGTCGACGACCTCGCCGATGCCGTCCAGCAGCTTCGCCAGGTCGGCCGACGAAAGACCGGAGTGGCCGCCGGTGGTGGGGAGTTGGTCGAGCCACTCCTCGCGGCTGTACGTCCGCTCCCAGGGGAAGCTCCACTGCTCCGGGTCGCCGTACGTGCCCGTCGCCCGGATGCCGCCGGCGGCCTTCGCGCACAGCATCGCGTACCCGTCGACGGTGCCGGCCGAGGCCCAGCGGCGGTGCGCCGGGGAACCGGGCAGCAGCCGGCCGTAGACCTCGGCGAAGGCGCGGGCCACGTCCTGCGGCGGCCGGTCGGCGTTCCAGAACACCGCCAGCCGTCCGCCGGGCCTCAGCGCCTCGGCGGCTTTCGCCGCTCCGGCGACCGGGTCCACCCAGTGCCAGGTCTGGCCGGAGACGACGGCGTCGAAGGTGCGGCCGGCCGGGTCCCAGGCCTCGAAGGCCGCGACCTCGACAGCGATGCCGCGCCGGCGGGTCCACTCGGCCATCCGCGGATCGGCCTCGACGCCCAGCACCGTGCAGCCGGCCGCCCGGAACTGCCGGGCCGCGATGCCGGTCCCGATGCCGACGTCGACGACCTCGGGCCCGGGGATGCGGGCGGCGACCGCCGCCACCACGGCGTCGGGGTAGCGCGGGCGGGCCCGGTCGTAACGCGCCGGGTCGGTGCCGAACGACTCGGCGAGGTTCCGGATTCGGTGAGGCCCTTGAGGCGGGGGAGGAGGCACCCCGGGCGGTAGAGTGGGCATGCGCCCACTATGAGTGGGCATTCGCCCACTCGTCAACGGGGCCCGGCCGGTACCCGGCGTCCGGCCGTGAAGGGAGAACCCGGAAATGCCCACAGGAGTGGCGCTCCGCGACGCGCGGGAGCAGCTGTTCGACGCCGCCGAGCGCATCCTGCTCAGGGACGGACCGAGCGCACTCACCAGCAGGGCCGTCACCACCGAGGCCGGCTGCGCCAAAGGGGTCCTGCACCGGCACTTCGCCGACTTCGACGCCTTCCTCGCCGAACTCGTGCTCGACCGCATCGCCCGGCTCGAAGCCCGGGGCGAGGAACTGCGCGGCACCGCCGGCACCGGCGCGGTCGCCGACAACCTCGCCGGTGCACTGACCGGCCTGTTCGAGTCCGTCGCGGTGGCGATCGTCGCCCTCACCATCTCCCGCGACGCGCTGCGCGCCCGGCTGCGCGACGGCAGGCCGAGCGGCGTCCCGCTGCTGACCGAGGCCACCACCGCGATCGCCGGCTACCTGGCCGCCGAACGCGACCTCGGCCGGATCGCCGCCGACGCCGACATCGACACCCTCGCACCCACCCTGATCGGCGCCGCCCACCTGCTGTTCGCCGACCGGAACGGGACCCCGCCGCAGCCCGCAGCCGTCCGCCGTACGGTGGCCGCGGTGATCGCCGGCGTGCTGCCGGACCCGCAGACGTGAACAGCCCTTCCGCCCGCCGGACTTCACGTGCCCCGGCGGGCCGGCCGGAAGGATCTTGCGAAGCGGCCCGACCGTCCGCCGCGCCCCGTAGGCTCGCCGGGTGACCGCAGCAGAGTGGGAAGAAGCCTGGACGGACGGCGGACGGCGCGCCGTCCACATCGGCGACGTCGCCGACTTCAACGCGCAGTTCATCCCACAGACCCCGGCCGCCCGGCGCCAGGCCCACCACTACTCCTGCCTCGCCGCGTTCTACACCCCGCACCCCGCCGCCCTGCTGCTCCCCGGTGAACCGGACGCCGAGTGGACCGCGTGGCTCGCACGGGAGTTGGCGTGGGACCCGGTCGAACTGCACACCGGTCTGGCCGACGAGCACACCACCGTGCGCGGCGCCCTCGCCGCCCGCCCGGCGCTCCGGAACCGCGTCGACCGAATCGGCCTGCCCGTAAGGCCCTGGGGCCGCACCGAAGGCCCCGGGCTGGAGGCCGTGCACCGCTTCGAGTCCAAGGCCGCCTCGCACGAACTCTTCGCCCGAGCGGCAGCCGCCGGCCACCCCGGCATCCTGGTGCCCCGTCAGCAGCCCGCGTCCTCCCCGCGGCACGCCGCCCGACTGCTCGCCGCCCGCGCCCGGCGCGGCGAGACCGCCGTCCTCAAGGCCCACCACGGCGTGGGCGGCTACGGCACCGCCGTACTCACCCCGCAGGACGTCACCGCGGCCGGCGGGGCCAGGGCGCTGCTCCGCGAGCTCACGGCGACACGGGTGCTGCCGCCGGGCGGGCTGCTGGTCGAGGAGTACGTACCGGGGCGCGGCCGGCTGCGGAACCTCACCTTCGACGCGGTGATCGCCGACGACGGCAGCGTCCACCCGGTCGGCACCGCCGTCATGCACCTCGACGGCACCAGCTACCAGGGCGCCACCACGGGGCCGGGCGCGGTGCCGCCGCGCGCGGCCGTCACCGCCAGCGAGTTCGGCCTCGCGGTCGGCGCCGAACTCGCCCGGGCCGGCCACCGCGGCTGGTACGACATCGACTTCGTCACCGACCCGGCCGGCCGGCTCGCCCCGACCGAGGCCAACCTGCGGCTCACCGGCCCCGCCGTCGCCTTCGTGCTGAGGGCACGACTCGACGCCGTGCACGGCCCCGGCCACCGAGTGCGCACCCTGGACCGGCTGCCGCTCGGCGCCCGCCTCCCGCAGCAGGCCCTGCTCGCCCACCTGGCCGGCCTGGCCGAACGCTGTGCCCGCTTCGGGGTGCGGCTGCTGCCGACCATTCCCACCGCGAGCTGGGACGAACTGCCGACCGCCGGTGTCGCCCTCGCCGCCCGCACCCCGGAACCACAGGCGGCCCTGGACGTCCTGGACGCGGCCGAGGCGGTCGTCCGCGCGGCCGGCGAGGCACTCGCCGACCCCTTCGACGCGGTGGGGCCCGACGGCGCCCGTCCTTCGTAGAGCCGCAACCGCACTGCTCACGTTCCCGGCCGGGAGACGTCCTCGGCATCACGCCTGGCCCTTCGCCGAGCCGCGGCCCGTGGTGGCCACCGGTGCCACGTTCGGCCGCGCCAGCAGGAAGACCATCACCACGGCCGCGGACGCGATCAGCGACATGTTGAACACGAAGACCATCATGACCTCCCGCATCCAGTCGGTCGGCCTGGTCAACCGGTACATGTTGTCCTGCGGCCACCAGGAGGCGAGCAGCCAGCTCACCGAGAGGTGGGTGAGCCTGGTGAGCCCCGGCCCCCGGCCGAGCCTGGTCACCGAGGGGTGGCCGAAGAACAGGAACACCATGCCGAGGGCGAAGCCCAGCCACTCGGTCAGGTAGAGGAGCCCGAACGGCCAGTGGTACGCCGTCGGCACGCCCGAGAGGTCGGTCGAGCCGGGCCAGAGCGTGGGGGTGAGGATCAGACCGGCGAGGAAGGAGAGGCCGAAGACGAGCAGCGAAAGGAGCACGCGGTCGAAGGCGCGGACGTCGCCCCGGTTCCCGCCGCCCTTGGCGGAGGTCTTGCCCGGGCCGCCCCCGCGGCCGCGCGGTGCGGGCAGCGGCAGGGCCGCGCGATCCAGCTTGCCGGCACGGGTGCGCGGCAGCGCCGGGACGGGGACGACCGCCTCCGGGACCAGCTGCTTGGGCAGCCGGTCGGCGAGGTACTCCCGGACGGCCGCGGCCTCCGGCCCCGCGCCCCCGGCGGCGACCACATAGGCCACCAACGGCCCCTTCGCAGCAGCTGGTTCGGGACCGAGCACGGTCACCGCGCACTCCCGGACATCGGGGTGGCCGCGCAGGACGGCCTCCGCCCGGGCGGCGTCCGCGGTGCCGGAGCCGGTGTCCCGGCCGATGTACTCCAGCAGTCCGTCCGGCCGCCGCCGGGCGAGATCGCCGGTGCGGTAGGCGCGGTCGTCGATCCCGGGCAGGAAGGCGAAGCGGGACTTCGTCAGATCGGGCAGCCGGGGATAGCCGCGGCCGACACCCCGGCCGGTGACGCAGATCTCGCCGATCGCGCCGTCCGGGACGGGCCGGTCGTCCTTGCCGATCAGGTGGATGCCGTTGCCGGGGAAGGGCCGCCCGATCAGCGACACCTGCTCGGGATGCTCAACGTCCCCGGCGAGGTCGGCCGGGTCGAAGTAGGTGCTGTCCACGGCCGCTTCGGCCACGCCGTACACATTGATCACCCGGACGCCCGGGCCGAGGTAGCGCTGCAACCTCAACTGCTCGTCCAGGTACCACTTCTCCGCGCCGACGGTGAGCAGCCGCAGCTCGCCGAGCTCCAGGCCGCGCGGCAGCAGGTGGTCGAGCAGGCGGCGCGCGGTGTGGACGTTCGTCTCCATCACGGTGATCCGCTCGTCGACCACCAGCCGGTGCAGCTCGGACAGTTCGGCCGTCCGGTCGAGGGTGAAGTTCCGCCGGGCCATCACCAGGCAGCCGCCGGTGCACAGCGCCCGGACCCAGTCCGCGGTGAAGACGTCGAACTCCAGGGTCGCCGTCTGCAGGAACCGGTCGGCCGCGGTCAGCCCGTACACCTCGCGCCAACCCCGGTGGGAGTGCAGCAGATTGCGGTGCTCGACCAGGGCGCCCTTGGGCAGGCCGGTGGACCCCGAGGTGTAGAAGATGCACGCCGGGTCGTCGCTGGTGAGGCCGACCCCGAGCGGCCCGTCCCGGTGTGCGGCGATCTCCTCCGCGGCGGTGTCCGGACAGAGGACCACGGCATCGCCGGAGTCGGCCAGACGGACGCGGTGCACCTCCTCGGTCACCACCACCGCCGGTGCGGCGTCGGCCAGCACGTGCCGGATCGTCCGGTCCGGGCCGGTCGGCTCCAACGGCACATAGGCCGCACCGGTCTTGAGCACTGCGAGCAGCGCGGTGATCAGCTCCGTGCCGCGGCCGAGCGCGACCGCGGCACAGCGGCCCGGGCCGAGCCCGAGGCCCGCCAGGTGCCGGGCCAGCCGGTCCGCCCGCGCGTTCAACTCCCCGTACGTGAGCCGGACCCCGCCGCAGACCACGGCCGGTGCGTCCGGTGCGCGCAGCGCCTGTTCCTCGAACAGGCCGTGGACGGTCTGCGCCTCCCCCTGCATGGTTCAACCCCTCCCTCGTCGGCGGTACCGCCTTGAGCCTGCCCGCCCCCACTGACAGTGTGCAGCCGATCCACCTCGGTGACCGGCCCGGGATGCGCGGTAGTTGCACCCTCGTCACCGGATCGGGACGCCCTCAGGACCGTCGTCGGCTACCGATGGCCGACCGATGCGGCCGGCCCGGTCCCGGACGCACCATGGAGACCGCCGGGACGGCCCGGCAGCTGCACCCGATCGGGAGGGGACCACCATGACCGCCTACGCCATCGCCCGGCTCCGCGACATCGACTTCGGCCCCGACATCGTCGAGTACCTCCGGCGGATCGACGCCACGCTCGACGGCTTCGGCGGCCGGTTCGTCGTCCACGGCGGCGAGTTCGAGGTCCTGGAGGGCGAGTGGACGGGCGACACGATCGTCATCGCCTTCCCCGACCGGGCACGGGCCCGCGCCTGGTACGACTCGCCCGCCTACCGGGACATCCTCGGCCTGCGGACCCGCCACTCCACCGCCGACGCCGTCATCGTCGAGGGCGTGGGGGAGGGTTACCGCGGCGCCGACGCCCTGAAGAAGCTGCCGGCGGGCTGAAGCCCGTCACCAAGGCAGTTGGGCAATCCTCCGGTGGGTACCCGAGTGCCGGCAGCCCTGGAAGGCCGAATGCGGGGGCCTGGTGCGTCGAAGGTGTACGCGGTGACCCCGAAAAATTAACCTCCGGGGTCTACTCGCGTAAACCCTGGGAGCAGCAAGCTTGTTGAGCGCTCGGAACCTGTCCGTCCGGGCGCTCTTCGCGCTTCCCGCCCTCTGGAGTCACGCATGACCTGGATACGTCCGCTGCGCCGCACCGCCGCCGCGCTCGGCGCCACCGCCCTCGCCGCCACCGCCCTGCTGGCCGGCGCCGGCACGGCCGAGGCCGCACTGCCCACCCCGGTCTCCACCAGCACCGCGAAGACCTACCTGGCGAGCCTGACGGTCGCCGCCGAGTCCCACGAGTCCACCTACAACCGGGACCTCTTCCCGCACTGGATCACCATCTCGGGCACCTGCAACACCCGCGAGACGGTGCTGAAGAGGGACGGGGTCGGCGTCACCACCGACTCCGCCTGCGCCGCCACCGGCGGCACCTGGACCTCCGCGTACGACAACGTGGTCACCACCAACGCCTCGAGCTTCGACATCGACCACCTGATCCCGCTCGCCGAGGCGTGGCGCTCCGGCGCCTGGGCCTGGACCACCGCCCAGCGCCAGAACCTCGCCAACGACCTCACCCGCCCGCAGCTCATCGCGGTCTCGGCGAGCTCCAACCGCTCCAAGGGCGACCAGGACCCGTCGACCTGGCTGCCGCAGGCCTTGTACCGCTGCGTCTACGTGCGGGCCTGGGTGCAGGTGAAGTACTACTACGGGCTGTCCGTCGACAGCGCCGAGAAGTCCGCGCTCACCTCGGTGCTCAACGGCTGCTGAGCCCGGGTACGGCGGACGCCCGGCCGCTCCCCTCGGGGGTGGGAGCGGCCGGGCGTCCGGCCCGCGGGAGTGCTCAGGCGGGGAGCTGCGCCTCGATCGCGGCGATGATCTCGTCCGCCTCCGGCTCGGTGCGCGGGCGGAACCGGCCGACCACCGTGCCGTCCGGGGACAGCAGGAACTTCTCGAAGTTCCACTGGACGTCGCCCGCCGCGCCCTCGGCGTCCGGCGTCTCGGTCAGCCGCACGAACAGCGGGTGACGGTCCTCGCCGTTCACCTCCACCTTCTCGAACAGGGGGAAGGACACGCCGTAGGTGGTGGAGCAGAAGGTCTGGATCTCCTCGGCCGAACCCGGCTCCTGCCCGAGGAACTGGTTGCAGGGGAAGCCGAGCACCGTGAAGCCGCGGTCGGCGTAGCGCTGCTGCAGCCGCTCCAGGCCCGCGTACTGCGGGGTCAGGCCGCACTTCGAGGCCACGTTGACCAGCAGCAGGGCCTTGCCCTTGTGGTCGGCGAGCGAGGCGGGCTCGCCGGCGAGGGTGTGCAGGGGGATGTCGTACAGGCTCAACGGAGGGTCCCTTCGGGGCGTCGGGTCATACGGCGCACCTGGTGCGCCGGAGCGCACAACCGCGCGCGCCGCTGATCTGTTCCCGCCCCCGGCCTCGAGCTGCGCGCTACGGCGGGGCGAGTCGCGACGCGCCCCGCCACCCGGACGGCGGAGGGTGCTCGCCGGATCACCGTGCGTGTGTTCTGCTGGCCGCCATGACCAACCCCGACGGCGTCGCGCACTACGAGGACCTCCGCGCCCTCTTCGTGAACTGCACCCTCAAGCGTTCCCCCGAGCGCAGCCACACCCAGGGCCTGATCGACATCAGCGCCGGGATCATGGCACGGCAGGGTGTCACGGTCGAGCAGATCCGCGCCGTCGACCACGACATCGCCACCGGCGTCTGGCCGGACATGACCGAGCACGGCTGGGAGACCGACCAGTGGCCGGTCCTCTACTCCCAGGTGATGTCCGCCGACATCCTCGTCCTGTGCGGGCCGGTGTGGCTCGGCGACAACTCCTCGGTGACGAAGAAGGTGATCGAGCGGCTGTACGCCTGCTCGTCGATCCTCAACTCCCAGGGTCAGTACGCGTACTACGGGCGGGTGGGCGGCTGTCTGGTCACCGGCAACGAGGACGGTGCCAAGCACTGTGCGATGAACGTGATCTACAGCCTGCAGCACCTCGGTTACGTGATCCCGCCGCAGGCGGACGCGGGCTGGGTCGGCCCCGCCGGCCCTGGCCCGTCGTACCTGGACGAGGGGTCCGGCGGTCCGGAGAACGACTTCACCAACCGCAACACCACCTTCATGACCTGGAACCTGCTGCACCTCGCCCGGATGCTCAAGGACGCCGGCGGCATCCCGGCCCACGGCAACCAGCGCTCCGAGTGGGACGCCGGCTGCCGCTTCGACTTCGAGAACCCCGAACACCGCTGAACGGCCGGTCCACTTACAGAGGATCGGCACGTCGGGAAGTGACCGTGGTTGCGGGTGGCCTTCCGCAGCCGGAAGTTGATCGACTCGATCACGTTCGTCGAGTGGACGACGGTCCTTGCCGTCGGCGGGGCCGCCGCATAGGGCGTGGACTCGGGCCAGGCCCGCTGCTGTGACAGGTCGGACCGGGTCCGGGGGCGGGTCCTGCCAGACGGTCAGCTCCTCGGCGTCGGTGACCTTGCCGATCAGGTCCGCGCTGACCTCGACGCCGCAGATGCCGGCCAGGTGGAGCGGTGTCCACCAGTGACTCGGGCCGACTCAACGGCCGCGTTCTCGCTGTCAGGAAGCAGCGATGTCCGTCCGTTCCGGCCGGCCAAGACCCCGATGTAGAGCCTCGACCGGCCTGTCGGTTGACGAGGTACCACTAAGCGTGCGGGTGGTCGGTGGTCTCGGTGGTGAGGTGCTGGTGCCAGGGGGTGGGGGTGTGATCGGTGGGGAGGAAGGTGGTGAGGAGTTGGTCGAGTTTGCCCTGGCGCCAGTCGCGGTCCTTGGCGGGGGCCTGGTCGTTGAGGGCGGTGAGGCGCTCCTGGGCCGTGGTGCCGCCGGCGAGGCGGTTGGACCGGATGGCCTGGGCCACGTCGGCCAGGGTGGAGAAGGAGAGGGTGCCGGGGGTGGGAGTGGTGAGCGGAACGGCGGCCGGGTTGGTGCCGGAGAAGGGGACGCGGGGGTCGAGGTGGCCCTGCTCGCGGAGGTTGATGAGGTCCACCAGGAGGGTGCTGCGCAGGCGTTGGAGCTCCTGCTCGACCTCGGCCTTGGTGCGCCTGCTGCCCCAGTCCTGCTTGAGGATGCCCTCGGCCTCGGTGTCGAAGCGCTTGAGTTCGGCCTCGGCCATGCCCGTGTAGATGCGAGCCAGGTGGACGGCCTCCTGGTTGGGGGTGGGCGGGTTGAGCTCCAGGGGGCGTTGGCGGACGGCGGTGACGGTGGAGCCGGCTTCATTGGTCGGGTCCACGCTGGTCTCCTGGCTGACGATCTGCCAGCCGTCGGTCGGGCTCTTCCAGAGGAAGTTGGTGACCTCGTAGAAAGCGGCCTGGGTGCCGCTCTCGTACTCCTCCGGACCGAACCAGTCGGTGGGCTGCTGGGTGCGGCGGAAGTCCAGGGCGCTGGAGTTGTTGGTGGTGCAGGACTGGTAGTGCCAGGCCGTGAAGACGTCCGGGGTGGCCCCCGGGGTGACGGCCAGGGCGCAGCCGTTCATCACGGCAGTGAAGACGAACTCCGAGCCGGGGACGGTGGCATCGGGGTCGAGCGGCACGGGAGTCGAGCCGACGGTGTCGAGCTGTCCGCCGGGAGCACCGGCCAGGTAGGGGATGTAGGAGGAGGCCAGGTACTGCTGGTCTGCCGGGGGGTTGGCGAAGCGGTCGGCGAAGCGGGAGACGAACTCGTGGTCCGGGTGGGCTTCGACGTACTTCTCGACGGCCGGGGTGAGGATCAGGGCGTTGTTGCGGCGCGGGTCCGGGACCAGGGTGAACCAGTTCCGGGGCTGGGTGTTGGCCCAGGCCATGAACTGGCGGGCCTCCTGGCGGCTGAGGCCCGGCGTGCGGAGCTCCATGCCGAGCGCACCGTCGTAGGACAGGATGTTGTCCCGGAGGAACTCGGCCGGGTTGTTGGTCAGTCGGTCGTTCGCCTCCACCGGGTCGGGGAGGTTGAGCGGCTGCGGGGCGGTGACCGGCGGGGCGGTCTGGGCGGTCGTGTCCGCCGTGGTGTTGCCGAACAGGGAGCTCAGGAACGGGGCGCCGAAGTCGGCCTGGAAACCCCGGTCCGGGGTGAGGCCGGGCAGCGTGGACTCGTCCGGTCCGGCCGCCGAGGCCCAGACCTTCCAGCCGGTGGTGCGCGGGTCCGGCAGTGAGCCGGGGGTCGCGTCCCAGGACCGGTGGGTGCTCGGATCGACCCAACGAAGCTGTCCGTCAGTCCCGTTGACGAGTGCGACGGTGTGGCCGACCTCGCCCTCCCGGCCGACCAGCACAGTGGCGAAGGAGCCCGGGCCGCCGCGCCGGACGTGGTCGAGGAGCGAGTCCACGGCGGGCCGGCCCTCGCCGAACAGGTGCGGCAGGTCGTGGCGGCGGTTGAGCACCTGGGCGGCGTGCTGCTCCACCGAGCCGGTGAGGCTCTGGCCGGAGGGGCGCGGGCGGCCGTAGTGGGTGTCGCGGTAGGCCTCGACGGCCTCCAGGCAGCTCTGCAGGTCGTCGCCCAGGCGGAAGTCGGGACCCGGGGAGACCGGCTGCCGGTGCGGGGTGATCAGGCTGAGCAGCTCGGGGGTCGGCTCCGGGAAACGGTGGCCCTCGGTGAAGTCGCGCAGTGCCGCGTGCTGGTCGGTGTCGGCCGGACGGTAGCCACGGTCGTGCAGGACGGCGTCCGTGTTCTCGTACGCGGGCGTCCGGCGCCGCTTGGCCGGGGGCTCACCCCGGTCGGTGGTGGGCACGGAACGGTCGGTGGCGTCGGAGGAGGAACGGACCGGGCCGAGCTGGAGCGGCACGGTGCCGGGCGGCGGGGGCGAGGCGTGACCGGGCGCCGGCTGACGGTTGGTCGAACCGAAGCCGGACGGGCCGGCGCCGTCGGAGGACGAGGAGGAGGACGAGGCGCTGACCGGGCCGAGCCGGAAAGGTGCGGTGGCGGGCGGTGGGGGCGAGGGGACGGTGCCGCGCTCGCCGTCGCTCTCGCTCTCGCTGTCGTCGTTGAGGGTGAAGTCCTCGTCGAAGATGCTCGGTCCGTGGTCGGTGGTGGTGACCGGGCCGTGCTGCGGGCTGTCGCTCCGGGGCGTCTCCGGCGCGGTCACCATCGAGCGAGTGTCGGAGTCCGAGTCGCTGTCGTGGGCGGCCGACTGGGGCGCGGTCACGACCGAGTCGGTCTCCGAGTCCGAGTCGCTGTCGTCGTTGAGGGTGAAGTCGTCGTCGAAGATGCTCGGGCCGGTTTCGGCGCCGGGTGCGGTCTCGGTCTCGTCCTCGCTGTCGTCGTTGAGGGTGAAGTCTTCGTCGAAGATGCTCGGGCCGGTTTCGGCGCCGGGTGCGGTTTCGGTCTCGTCCTCGCTGTCGTCGTTCATGGTGAAGTCGTCGTCGAACAGGCTGGGCCCGTTGTCGGAGGACTGGTACCGGAAGGGCGACTGGGGGCTCGGCGGCTGCGGAGCCGTGGGCGCCGGCTCGGGCGACGGTTGCTGCACCTCCGGCGTCGGCTCCGGGAGCGGGACGGACTCTTCGCGCGGCGCCGGGATCGGGCTGTGCTCGGGGGCGGGCTCGGCGGACGGGGGCGGGGACGTGCGGAGCACATCGCTGGGCCGGTCGTCCAGGTGGAACAGGGCCATCAGGAGCTGGTTCTGCTGCCAGTCGTTGGCCCGGCCGGTGAGCTCGGAGGTGTACTGCTGGTACGGGGAGTCGGGCTGGGCATAGCCGTTGAGCACGTCCGCGATGACCTGGACCTGCTCGGGGCGCGGGGCGGTGGACTCCGCCTGCAGCTCCGCGGAGTTCCGGAGCTCCTCGATGAAGCCGTTCTCCCGCTCGCGGATCGCCGCGGAGACCTCCGCCAGCCGCTGCCGGGCCTCCGGGATGGTGCCGAGGGGGATCTGGGAGAGCTCCCCGGTCCTCATCATGCGGCGCTCCTCGGCCGCGCGGCCCTCAGGGGAGAGGGCGTGGTCGAGCACCGCCCGCTGCTCCGGGGTCATGCCGGCGCCGAGCAGCTCACCGAGCTGGTCGTAGTCGTCGCCCAGTCCCTCGGCGAAGGCGGTCAGTTGGTCGCTCTTGAGCTCGAACGGCCGGCCCGAGGTGTCGTCGGTGGGCAGGGTGTTCAACCAGCCGTCGGCGATCTCACGGTTGTAGACGGCCTTGCGCAGGTTGTCGTACGCCGGGGCGTCCGCGACCGCCGTGGTCCAGTCGTTGCCGGAGGCAAGGGCGTCGGTGACCTTCTGGAGCTCGTCCCGGACGGCGACCGCCTCGTGCGAACGCTGCAGCGCGTCGGCGCTCTTGGTGCCGCTCTCGGCGAGCTCGCGCAGGGCACGCTGCTCGGCCGGGTCGGTCAGACCGTCCGCCTTGTCCGCCAACACATCGGCGGCAGCGCGGAGTTCGCGCACGGCGGTGTCGACCTCGGCCTTGGTGGCCTCGGGCTTCAGCGCGCTCTCCCAGGACTCCTCCAGTCGCGTCTTGGCGTCGGCCGGCAGGTGGTCGCCGGCCCGGGAGGAGAGGTCCGAGGCGGCGGTCGAGGAGACCGCCTCCGGGTAGGGGGTGGTGCCGGTGACCGGGGAGAAGTACGGGCGGCCGGTGAGTTGGCTGGTGCCGGTGGTGTTGGCGCCCTCCTGGACGGCGGGCAGGCTGCCGAGCTGGAAGACCTTCTCGAAGGCGTCCTGGTCGAGCGGGCCGGAGCGCAGCACCAGCACGTCGTCCGGGCCGAGCGAGTCGAGGAGTCGGTTCACCCCGTCGGCGTCGAGGGTGGAGAGGTCGGCCCGCTTGAGCCACGGCTGCTCGTACGGCGGGGCGTACGGGATGTCGTGGTTGCCCACCTGGAGCAGCACGGCCGGCTTGCCGAGGCCGGCTTGGTGGATGCCCGCCGCCAGGTAGTCGGGGGCGCCCGCCTGGCGGTCCGGGGTGAGCCGGGCCAGGCCGTAGAGCGGCATCAGGTCGACATCGCCGGAGGTCACCCGGTCGGCCATCGCCTGGAGGTTCTGGTGGTTCGCGAAGGCGTGCGGGTCGGGGGCCGGGACGTGCTGCTGGAAGAGCGCGTTCTTCTTGTCCACCGTCCCGTCCAGCGGCAGCACGCCGAAGCCGTCCTCGGTGCGGGAGAAGACCGCGCGGGTGGACATGCCCCAGGCGTACGGCGCCAGCACCACGGCCTTGTCGGCGCCGGTGTAGGAGAGCAGGGCCTTGGAGTTGTCGCCGTCGGCCTCGATCTCGTCGCTGGCCGCGACCAGGGTCAGCCCGCCGTCCGCGACGGGGGCGGGTGTGTTCTCCCCGTGCGGGTCGAACTCGTCGGGGGCGTAGTGCAGCTGGCCGCCGCCGAGCAGGTCGGTGTCGAGCATGCGGTCCAGCCGGGCGCGCACGTTGGTCGGTGCGACCAGGTTCACCTGTCCGTCGTAGCCGAGTTCGCGCAGCGAGCGGATCATGTTCACCGCCGCGGCCTGGTGGCCCGAGCCGGGTCCGGAGGCGACCACCACGGTGACGGAGGGCTGGTCGGCCAGCTTCCTCGCGACCTCCTGCCGGGCCTCGACCTCCAGGTCGGTGGGCGGCACGCCGCCGCGCCGGTGGGTGATGACATCCATCAACTCCCCAGCACGGTCCGGCTGTTCGCCGCCGAGCCGCCAGAGGGTGTGCTCGGGCACCTCGCGGCCGAGGTCCTTGAGCAGCTCCGGGCCGTGTTCGCTGCCGAGCAGGTCGCGGACGGCGCCGAGGTCACCCTTGCGGACGTCCCGTATCTGCTGGGTGAGCGCGTCGGCGTCGGCGATTCCGTAGCGCGAGGCCAACTCGGCCGCGCGGTACGCCGGATCGGGCAGCACCCGGCCGGTGGCGGGCCAGGTGTGCTGCGGGGCGTCGGAGTCGGTACGGTCCGAGGCGGCCCGCGGCGGCGGTGCCGGGAGGTCGGCGTCCGGCTCCGTGGGCACACCGCGGTCGACCGGCTCCGACCGGTCGGAGCCACCCGGGGGCTGCTGCGGCGGGACGTCGCCGTTGTGCGTCACGTCACCGTCACCGTCGTACACGACGTCGCCGTCGGTGTCCTGGACACGGCCCTCGGCGGGGGCGGTGTGGTCCAGCCGCGACTCGGACGGCAGTCGGCCGTCCTCGACCTGTGCGGTGAAGTCGCGCAGGCCCTGGTACATGTCGTTCTCGGCGTCGGTGGCGTGCACCGGGTTGGCGGGCTCCTGGTGCACCGCCGTCGGGTCGGCACCGTACAACCGCTCCAGCAGTGGCACGAGTTCGGGCTCGTTGGCCCGGACCCAGTCCGCGCCGTTGTTGCGGGGCTGCCCGGTGTAGGGGTCGGTGCCGTGGTTGGTGCCGAGGTAGGCGTTGCTGACCTGGGCGAAGTACTCGTACTCGTCCCGGGCCGCGTAGTTCTCGGCCTCGCTGCCGTCGGGTCGGCGACGCGGGCCGTCGGACCACTCGGAGGGGCCGTCCTCACCGAACAGGCGGGGCAGCGACTCGTCGTCCAGCTTGGCCCGGTAGGTGTCGCCGATCAGTTGGCGGTCGGCATCGGTGAGGCCGAACTTGTGGACGGTGTGGGCGAGTTCGTGAGTGGTGGTGGAGTAGCCGTCGGCGTAGTGCTGGTCCGGGCCGACGGTGGTGCGCTCCCCGAGCAGGTTCTCCTCGGTCACCGCGGCCCACTTGCCGCCGGAGCCGCGCACGTCGTCCCAGCCGCGCCCGCCACCGGCCTCGCTGTCGGCGGTGCGGCCGCCGAGGTGGGCGAACGGGGCGAGGTCGGTCATCGGCACGTCCTTGGGGACCACGACCAGCCGGCTGCCCTCGGTGAGCAGACGGGCGGCGGTGTCCGGGTCCTGAAGCATCCGGGTCAGCTGCGCGGTCGCCTCGGCGCGGGCCGAGGCCGGGCGGTCGGTGGCCCGGTCGACGTCCACCATCAGCTGGGCGGCGGTCTTCGCGAACTCGCCGGGCGGCAGCGTGTCACGCAGCGCCGCCACGAAGGCGGGGTCCTGGGCGAGGCCGCGCCGGTCCGAGGCGGGGAGCGAGGCGATAGCCGCCTCCCGCTGGTGCGGCGGGAGCCCTGGAAGGTCGCGGGTGAGGTCGGCGATGTCGGCGGGCCTGGTGACGGCGTAGGCGTCCTGCGGCGGCGCGGAGCGCTGGTGGTCCGCGCCGTCCCGGGTGCCCGCCGAGTGGTCGGTGGCGGCGGGCGGGGGCGAGTAGGCGTCCCGCATGCTGTCGTCGGACCGCTGGGTGGCGGTCGGCCGGGCCTCCGGCTCCGGGGACGGCGTGGTCCGCATCCGGTCCTCGGAGTCCGTGGTCCGGTCGGCGGTCGGCGGGTTGGACGGGCCCGCCGTGGAGGTGGAGGGAGCGGCGGGGGCCGGGCCGAAGTGGTCCCGGAGGATGCGCTGGCCCTCCACGTAGGAGGAGGACTCGGTGCTCTTGTAGCCGTACTGGGTCGGGTTGTAGGACGAGCCGTACTTCTCGGCCAGGCCCTTGAGCACGTTCCGGGCCTCGGTCGGGGTCAGCTTCTTGTCGCGGCCGAGCGCCTCGCCGAGGCGCTTCTCGATGTCGGCGCGCTTCTTCTCCTTGGAGCCGCCCTCGACAGGGGCAGGGACCTTGTCCTTGAAGTCGTCCATATTCTGCTGGAAGCGCTGTGCCTCGGCCTGCTGGCTCTGGATCAACGCCTGGACGAAGGCCTGCTGCTCGGGTGTGCCGCCGCTGCCGAGCCTGCTGGTGTCCAGCGAGGGGTAGAGCGTCTCCGCGACGTACGGGCGGGAGGACCAGAGGGAACTCTGCTTGTCGTCGATGTGGCCCTCGGACTTGTCGGCGGTGATGTCCAGCCAGCCGAGTTCCTGCTTGCCGCCCGCGCCGTCGGCCTTGCTGATCACCAGGTCGGGGCGGGTCGAGCCGTGCGTCACCTGGGTATCGATGGTGTAGCCCGGCGGGAGGGTGACGTTGTCCTTGATCATTTGAGTGGTCATCGACTCGACCACGTAACCGAATTGGCTGGGCAGCCACTTCTGGATCTCGGCGCGGCGCTCGGGCGTGGTCCTCGGGTCCGACCACTCGTTGTAGCTCTTGGTCCAGAGCCTGGTGTAGCCGTCGAGGTCGGGCACCGAGTCCGGGTTGGCCAGCGCCAGCGCGGCGGCCTGCTCGACCTGGGCGTCGATGTCCTTGGCGAGTCGGTGCACCACGTCGCGGTCGGCCGGGTCGAGCCTGCTGCCGTCGGCGACCACGGAGAGCACGCCGAAGGTCGGCGCGTCGCCGTCGAAGACCGAGAGGTCCGTGCGGGGGTTGACCGAGTCCCCGTTCGAGTCGGAGGTGGCGGCCCAGACGTGCTTGTCGCCGGCCCAGTCGCCGGGCAGGGTGTCCGGCCGGGCTTCGCGGACATCGCCCGTGCTCGGGTCGGCCCAGCGCAGCACGCCGTCCTGGCCGTGCACCAGCGCCACCACGTGGCCCTGGGTGCCGGGACCGTCGGAGAACAGGACGGTGGAGAAGCCGCCGGGACCGGCGTTGCGGACCTGGTCCATCACCGAGTTCACGCCGTGCTGTCCGGTGCCGAGCGGCACGGGGGTGCCGTGACGCTTGGTCAGTGTCCAGGCGGAGTTGCTCTCCGGAACGGAGGAGTGCGGCAGCCCGGAGGGGCGCGGGTTGCCGTAGTGGGTGTCGCGCAGCGCCTCGACCGCCTCCAGGCAACTGTAGAGGTCGCCGTGGTCCATGGTCGCGGTGTGCGGGTTGACGTGCTCCAGCAGTTCGGGCGTCAACTCCGGGTGCGGGGTGCTGCCGTGCTGGTTCAGGTGGTCCGTCAGCGCCTGGTACTGCTCCGGTGTGGCGGGCTCGTAGCCACGGTCGCGAAGCGGGCCGGCGGTGTTCTCGTACGCGGGGGTGCGCTGCCGCTTCGGGCCCTCGGGCCGTCCCTGGGGGGCGGTGTCGTCCTCGCGGCCGCGCTTGGTGCCGCGCGGTTCGGGGGCCGGGCCGGTCTCGGTGGTGGGGCGGGGCGTGAACCGGGGCCCCTCGGTGGGCTGTGCGGGCTGCTGGGTCCGGGGTCGGTCGTTGCGGGACGGGGTGCCCTGAACCGGGTCGGCGGGCCGGCGGACCGGGCCGAGGCCGCTCCGGTCGGGCGTCGGCGTCGGTGTGGTGGCGGCCGGGGGCGGCGGGGAGACGTGGGCGGCCGGGGGGACCTGCGTGGGCGGCTGCTGGTTGGGGGCCGGGTCGGGCGTGGGCGGCAGGAAGGTGTCCGAACGGTCGGCGGTGGGCGTCGCCGACGGCCGCGGGGCGGTGATCGGTCCGCCCGCGATCCGGGTGCCCTCGGGAACGGGGGTGTGCAGGTCCGTGCGGTCGCCGGTGGGCTCCGTTCGGACGGGGGCGGGCTCGGGGGAGACCCGGCCGACGGGCACCGGGGTCGGCTCCTGGTGGGGCCGGGCCTCCGGGCGGGGCTGGGGGTCCTGCTGCTGCCGGGGCGTGGCCTGCTCGGCCTGCGGCTGGGGCTGCGGGGAGTGCTCGGCCTGCGGCTGGGGCTGTGGCTGCGGGGAGTGCTGGGGCTGGGGGTCGGGCTGAGGCTGGCGCGGCGTCGGCTCGGAGTCCGGGTGCGGCTGCGGCACGGTGTTCGGCTGTGTGTCGGCCCGCGCGGGGGTGGACCGGGGCTCGGCCTCGGGGCGGACGGCCGGGGCCTCGTGCTCGGTGGGCTGCCGGCGGACCGGGTCGGTCGGGTCGGCCTGCTGGTGCGGGACGGTCGGTTCGGGGCGGGCGGTGGCCGGGGTCTCGTTCGGCCGGGTCTGGGCGACCGGGGTGTCCTGGGTGCGGTCGACGGTCGGTGTCTCGTGCGAACCGGGCTGCTGGTGCGGGACGTTGGACTCCGGACGGGCCACCGGAGTGTCCTGCTGGGGCCGGGCCGCCTCGGTGACGGGCAGGTTGTCGGCCTGCGGGCGGACGGCCGGATCCGGACGGAGGGCGGTGGCCTCGGACTCCGTACGGACCTGCGGCGCGGGCGTGTCGGTCTGGCGCGGGGTGGGCGAGGTGTCGGCCTGCGGCGCGCGGTCAGGAGCGGGGGTGGGGGTGTGCTGCGCGGGTTCGGCCTGCCGCGGGGTGGAGTCCGGCTGCACGGTGGCCGGGGGAGTGTCCGTCCGGCTCGGGGTCGGCGCCGGGGCCTCGGTGGGTGCGGTGGCCTCCGGGCGCGAGGTGCCGCCGGTGTCGGGGGCAGGGGTGTGGTTCGCCGTGGTGGAGGGCGTACCGCCGGACGGCGTGCTCTCGCCACCGCGCGAGCCGGAGCTCGAACCACCGGAGTGGGAGCTGCCGAGGCCGGAACCTCCGCTGGTGATCGGGGTGTTGGTGTCGTGGCTGCCGGAGCCGCCCCGGTCCGAGCCGAACGGGGACAGGGTGCGGCCGCCGCCGGCCGTGGACGGGCTCGTGGTGCTGCCGCCGTCGGAACCGCCGTCGGTGGAGCGGGAACCGCCGCCGGGGCCCTGGTACGCCTGGGCGCCGAGATCCCCGCCGCCCGTGCTGTCGGGGGAGCCGGAGGAGGAGCTGCCGCCCGGACGCCCGCCGAAGGTCGGCGGGGCGTCGGCGCCGGGCAGGGTGCCGCCCGTCGGGACGGTCGGGATGTCGCCACCGCCGAACTTGCCCTTGAGGGCCGAAGCGCCGTGCTGGAGGCCGACGTTGGAACCGCCGCTCAGGCCGGAGCCGAGCAGGCTGCCGCCGTCGACCGTGCCGGTGGTGATGAGCTGGGTGGAGACGTCCGCGCCGACGCCGACGGCCGCGCCGTGCACCATCTTGCCGCCGACGGTCTCCATCGCGTTGCCGAGCCCGGCCTTGCCGGCCGCCGAGCCCAGGCCCTTGCCGATCAGGTGGCCCGAGGCCCCGCCGACCGCGCCGCCGAGCGCGCTCTGGCCCAACTCCTTGGCGTCGAAGCCGGAGCGGTTCCCCTCGGCGACCTGGATGGTCTGCGCGAGCATGTTGATCGCGACTTCCTGGGCGGCCTCCTTGGCCGCGAACTCCAGCGTCTCCTTGAGCAGTTTCTTCAGGATCTGCTGGACAGCGGTACGGGCGACCGCGACCGCCGCCGGGATGGCGGCCAGCGAGGCACCGGCGGTGACCGGTGCGGAGGCCTCGGCCGTGGCGATCTCGAAGGCCAGGATGCCGAGCTGGGCCACGATCTGGATCTTCGCGGTCTCGGTCGAGTTGGCCATGTTGTCCAGCATCTCGGCCATGCCCTCGCAGGACTTGACCATGCTGGGGAAGAAGCCGGGGTCCTCCTCGGTGCCCTTGCCCACCGAGAACTTGGCCCAGTGCGCGGCCAAGCCCTCGGCGGCCTTGCCCTGTTGGCCGTCGAGCGCCCGCTGGACGGTGGAGTCGACCGACCTGCCGACGTCCGCCAGGGTCTCCCCGGCGGCGCGCCAACGGTCGGCCATCTCGCGCATCACGTCCTCCTCACCCTCCGGCCAGCGGGTGCCGGCCAGCAGGAGCAGGACCCACTGCAGGGGTTCGGGGAGCTCGACCGCCATGGTTGATCAGGGCCTTCCGGTCTGGTGCGGGCGCCCCTTGGCGATGTCCCGCAGGGCGAGGTCGGGGTGGAACAGCGCGGTCTCGGGCAGCTCGGCCTCCATCGAGGTGAGGCCGGTGGAGAGGCCCTCCTCGGTGGTGTCGTAGCTCTCGGCCATCACCTTGAGGCCGTCCGCGATGTACTTGAGTGCGGCGGGCAGGTTGCCGATGCCCTCCAGCACCTTGCCGCTGTACGTGAGATAGCCCTTCTCGCCGTTGGCGAACTTCTCACCGGATTCGTCGTTGCCCCACGGGACGCGAGCGTTCATCCCGGACAGGTAGGCGCTCAACCCCCGGCTCAGATCGGCCAGTTGGTCCGACGCGCCGAGCACGGGCCCGACCGCCGCCCGGTACTGCTCCGGGTCGACGTTGAAGCCCTGCCCGGCGCCGCCGCCAGCGCCGCCGGACGGTGCGGAGGTCCGCGCCAACCGCTCGGTGCTCTCGACCGGTCGGGCAGCGACCCGGGCGGTGGTGTGTTCGGGTTCGGCCATCTGCATGGCCTGGAGTCGGGCGGTGGGGTGTTCGGGTTCGGCCGCCTGCATGGCTTGGAGTCGGGCGGTGGGGTGTTCGGGTTCGGCCGCCTG